>CALUYR010000281.1 GCA_944325045.1 Candidatus Gastranaerophilales bacterium | reverse complement strand
CAGGATATGACTTATAAAGTGTTGACAGAAGCCGTAATTCAGAACACAGACGGCTCAATTGCTTATAACTTAGCTCAACAGGATATGGTTGCTCTACGCTGCGTAATGAGATTAGGTGTACAAATCGCTAATCCGATTACAAGAGCAAACAAAACAAAAGCAACAAGATACCCGTTTGCGGTTCTTACACCGGAAGCATCAACTTAGTAACAGTTCTAAGCCCTCTCTCAATTAAGAGGGGGCTTTTTTAAGGAGAAAAATATAATGGATAAACAGCCCGTAGGACAATTGCCGGAATTAACACAATCTGCGAATGATGATGAATTAATGATTATCACTAATTCCGATTTGAACCAATTGAAAAAAGAAAAAATTGCAGATTTTATAACAGATTTAACCTCAACCGATGCAGATAATTCTCTTATAAAAGGGAGTGACGGAAAACTTTTTGTTTCAGAAGAGATAGATTCTGCAAACATTGAAGGTGTTCTGAGTTTAGATAATATACCGCAGTTAACAACAGAGAAATTGCCGGACAGCGGAGTAACAGCAGGTTTTTATAGAAATCCTACAAATATGTCTGTTAATAATAAAGGGCAGATTACAGCAGTGGAAGACGGCGAAAGCGGTGTTATAAACGATATTACCCCTTTTGTCACCAACTGCATACTATCCTCCCAGAATGCAGCAATAACAAAACAGAGTTACACACAGGCTGCGTACGTTAACAAAGGTTGCACGGTGTCGGAAAGCAATATTGCAAGCGGTTTTGGTGTCGGAAATTATATACTTCTTTCTAAGGTTATGCCAGACGCTAACGCTCTTGTATTGGAGATTCCGTTTAATGTAACTTCTGTTTCTGGTATACAGCCTATTGCTTCAATAAATAACTACGGCAACTCAATATGTATTGAGGACGGACTGTTGACATTGCATTATGACAACAACATACTTGCCGGAACTACGGCACTTAATACCAATACGGATTATACATTTAAGCTTGAGAGAACTGCGGGCGGCTATACGTTGTCACTAAAAGAAGACACCGGGGCTTATGCTGACGAGATTACCTTGTCAAGTACTATAGGTTTTTTCGGCGGTAAGTCTATATATCTGGGCTCCCGCGGTAATAACTATCTTAAGGGTACAATTAACCTTGCGGGTGTGAATATCACGGCTGACGGTTCGGCTTACTGGAACGTGTCAACTCCTGCGGATTTTGAAACAGTAACAGTGCAAGGGGCGTTCCAATTGCTAATGCCGAACGGTCGGAATGCGGATTTAACTTTAAACAACGAGTCAATGACCTTGACAATAGATGATGTGCTTTTGTATTCACCATCGGGGATGTCAAAGACAATAGTTGTCACGAACGAAGGCGAATTGATGATACGTGACTTTTATGCCGAGAGTTACGAGCAGCCGTCTGATATAAGGTTAAACGGGGTATGGTTTGATAAGACCTCAAATATGATGAAAACGCAGCTTAACACTTACCCTAACTTTTTAAGCGTAGGAAATATCGTTGTTAACACTTCGGGCAAGGTTGAGGGCTTTAGTGCGGATTCTTATGTCGGGCTTCCGAGCACTTACTCTTTGGGGTCTAATTGGAGCTTTGCTTGGGGTGCGGAATATGATACGACCGCAAGCGGTGAGCAGCCTGTAGTATTTACACCTACGGATGACGGAGAATTTCAGTCTTTCGAGGTTATACAAAACGGTACGAGCTTAACTGCAAAATTCAGACGTGCGGATGTTTTTTTAGTAAATAAAGAGGTTGTCACTTCGACTGCTTATGAAGTGCAGAAAACCGACACTTCAAACGGTGAAGCCATAATTACGACTGGTTATGTCCAAGCTTCAGGGTCAGGCTATGTAAGTGCGGGTACACAGATTTATTCTGATAGTGCATTTGAAACACCTTTGGAAGAGGCTGCTTCTGATACGTGGTCTTATACGGGTGAGAGCGTTGAGAATACCGAACTGGTAACGGGGTATACCAAAGTAGGCGGTGCAACTTTAGTTCCTGCGGATACTGTTGTATATTCTGACGCAAATTGTACAAGTGTACAGGGTAGTGCAACGGGGACGGATTACATCTATTCGGGAAGCACGGCAGAGAGTATAATCTGCACGCTTTCGGATACCGTAACGGGGTCTGGTACGGAAAACGTAACCGTAGGGTATAACGGAAGTAACTATTTCCTGAACGATGAAACCTATACAAGTACCGATTTGGTAAACGACGATGCACAAATAATGCTCGGCTCTGACGGCGTAAACTCTTTCAAGAGTTCGATTGAGCTTGAAGGTATGGTTTTGACCACTCCAATAGAGCAGTGGCAATGGAACGGCGTAAACGCAATAAACCCTAACATCACCACCTACGGCACGCTTACGAACGATAATGGGGTGGTAAGTGGGTTTAGCAATGATAACTACTTAGGTATAAACGGTTTTAGTAATTATAATACCTTTACATTTAGGACTAAAATACACACACCTGCTACGTACGTAAATGATTATAATGATGTGCTAGGTAATTCACTTACCAGTAGTTCGGTTGGTAGTTTTGCTTGGAGCATTGCTGAAAGTGATAAATGCATCAACTTCAACTATAACTCCGGGAGCGGTTGGGAGCGGGTTTTAGAAGGTGTATATGTATTACCCGATAATACTGATATATGGTTAGAACTCTCTTATGATGGAACTCAGTATACACAATCATATTCTTTAACCGGGGTAGAAGGAAGCTTTCAGGCTGATGTAAGCTCTAGCAGCACTTTTAAAATAGATTTACAGACACTCTTCTTGGGCAAATGGGAAACTGACCACTTTTTCGAAGGCTCTATCGACCTAAACGAGACTTACATCAAGATAAACGGTCAGACGGTCTGGTCTTGGAACGGTCTTACATCTTCCGTGACGGACTTTGTACCGTTTGTTGGTGCAAAAATTGGGGAAGTGGTTGATGATGGTACTTCTATCACCGACATGTCTCTTGACCTTCCCTTATCCTTAGCCAAAGACACAGACGTAGTACATAATACGGGTAACGAGTTAATCAAGGGGATGAAAACCTTCCATAATCCGATAACCCTGACAGGAGATACGCGGCAATACAATACAGGTTTTAATTCTTTTGCGGGAATTAATACATTAAACCCCAATGCTACCTATGAAGAAATGGAAACTGCATCTAACGGAACTGTGTTACGTGGTGCCAGAATGGTTTCAAATATAAACTATAACGACGGCTCGGAGGATTGGTATGCCTATATACAGTCACAAATAGGGGTAAACAGTATAGGATTATACTGCGGGACATATTTAGGTCTGAGGCTAAAAGATGACAACGGTGAGTTTATTACTCCTCAAAGGGCCATTCAATACTATATGTATAAAGACGGAAATACTTATTTTGTTTTCCCAAAAGCTACCACTCCTGCTACAACTGTAAGTACTGCGAGTGACGGTAAAATAGCTGCCGTTGTACAAAACTATGTAAACGGTACCTCTTGGTACCGTGTTTGGTCTGATGGCTGGATTGAACAGGGGGGGTATAGAGCGGACCCGTCAGGTTCAGTTGTAACCGTAAATTTATTAAAAAGCTTTACAAATACTAATTATTTTTTAGAAAAAAGTTACTGTGTTATAAATACTACCTCATATGCTGCACAAACAAGAGTATTAGGCTATATGTCAAAATCTACCAAGTCATTTACGACGTATTCAGGGAGCAGTCCATGGACAAATGGTTTTAACTGGTACGCTTGCGGTTATTAATACAGGAGGAAAATATGAGTTATAAACTTGAAGCACCATATACAGAGGAAGAATATGCCAACTTTGTTGTTGAGCATAACCATAATAACGGGCTTAGGATAGAGGAAGGTGACAACTGTATCTACGCTCTTGAAGCTAACGAGATGATAGGGGATGACGGGCTTCCGTGCATTAATCCGAATTATCTTTCGGAATTGGCACAGGAGCGTCAAGCCTTATTTGAGCAAGAGTTTTTCCTCACATCTTTGGGCTATATAAGACGCAATGTAAATATGGCTAACGGTTCTACAAAGGACTTTATCTGCGATATCGTACCCGCCCTGCAAGCGGGGTTAAGTCAAGGCAAAGCAACACCTATTATAACCTATGA
>CALUYR010000280.1 GCA_944325045.1 Candidatus Gastranaerophilales bacterium | reverse complement strand
GCCCTTGTGGCGGAATCGGTAGACGCGTTGGACTTAAAATCCAATCGGGGCTCAACCTCGGTGCCAGTTCAAGTCTGGCCAAGGGCACCACTAAAGGAACTGGAAACAGTTCTTTTTTTATTGCCCATCCTTTCACACGCCGGTCTAAATTCGAGGAAAACCTCTCATTAAGGCCGGCGGTTTACCGCTGAATTTTCAAAAGAAAATTCGCGGCATGTGGTCTTGCTCCCAATCGACTTACGTCTCTTGGGCAATCCCGCACAAGTCTGGCCAAGGGCACCACTAAAGGAACTGGAAACAGTTCTTTTTTATTGCCATGTGTAATGGGATTTAATTCTTTAAAGGTTTCAAGCTGTTGCTTGAGAGCAGGATGCATAATCGTTGAATTATTGTATTGGGTTTAAAGCTTTAGTTCTACTTATGATGAAAATTTTACTTTTTTATTAATGCCCATTTTTCTGCTGCGCTTGGAACATTTTTTATTGCAAGTTCGTAAAAGTAGTTATATCCTTTTTCATCATTTAAATCTTTACAAAGATTAGCCATATCATTATAGCCCTCGATCCTGTCAGGATGAAGTTCAATCGCTCGATCAAACATTATTTTTGCAGTATTGTAATCTTTTTTTTCTTTGTAGGCATAACCTAATGCATTATATAAATTGTAAGCTTTAGGACAGATTTCCCGGGCATCTGCAAGCAATGCAACAGCTTTATCTATATCACTTGAAAAATAATTGTATGAAGATTGTATTTTTGCATTTGCACTTTGCAGATTATAAAGTTGATCCTGAAGAGAATTTACAAATTTGTCCATTTCTTCATTAAGTCTTTTTTGGACAACCTTATCAACCTGCTTAAATTTAACATAGCCGATATAGGCCAAAATAAGTGAAAACATTCCGAACAGTGTCGAGATAATTGCTACAAGCAAAGAATACATATCTAAAATATTTAATACCATTTGTAATTCCTCTGACTGCTGATTATAACATTAAGCAAGTTTTTGTGCAAGTTTATTACGACTATTGGATAAAATATTAGCTTTTATATTCTTGCTAAATTATTAAAAGTTTGTTATAATTATTTGCAAAGAGGTATTTATGACAGAAAGTATTGATTCTAAACAGTTCGCTTGTATTATTGCAAGATTTTTAGATGATAAGTTAGGCAAAGATATTTCAATCTTGAATATTGGTCATGTATCTTCTCTTGCGGATTATTTTGTGATAGTTACCGGGGATTCCACCCCCCACGTAAAGGCTTTGATGGAATCCGTAAAAGATCAGGTTAAAAAACGTCTTGGACGTATGCCGGTTCGGATGGAAAATGATTTGCGCAACAGGTGGGATCTTCTTGATTATGGCGACGTTGTCGTTCACATCCTGCATAAAGAAGAAAGAGAAACCTATGCTATCGAAAAATTTTGGAACAATGCGTTCAGCGTTTCTGAAGATGAATGGCGTGAACTTTCTAAAGAGTATGCCATTTATGACTAATTATTGTTAATTGATTTAAAAAGAGAGAGATTTTAGAATATGGAAAAACAAGAATTAGAAAAACAAATTAATGAAACCGTTATGGCAATGGCCAAGGCTCCTAATGAACTTTCAAATTATCATAAATTATCACGTCTGTACCTTGAACAGCAAGATTATGATAAAGTTATGTCCGTATTAGAAAGTATTTTGGCTATTGACCCCAACGACGTCCAGGCGCTTGTCGGAATGGGTACTATGTGGTTTTATGAGCGTGATTTCAGAAAGTCTCTTTCGTATTACAACAGAGCCTTGGATATTAACCCTAAAAACTATCTGATCTATTACAACATAGGGAACGTTTTTGCTGAATGGAAAAACTTTTCTAAAGCATTATTTTACTACACGCGTGCAGTAGATTTAAATTCCGTTAATCCTGAAATCTATAACGCTATTGCACTTCTTTACCAGGATAATGAAGATTATATTGAATCAAAAGCATATTATGAAAAGGCTTTGTCACTCGACCCTGAAAACATCACAGCCCTTGTTGACATGGGTAATGTCTGCTTTAAGCTTTTTGATTACGAAACTGCTCTTAATCTGTATAAAAGAGTTTTTGCGCTGAATATTGATAACAAGGCTGTTGCAATTTGTATCGGCAATACGCTTACTCTTATGAAACGCAAAGATGAAGCTTATTCTTATTTTGAAAAAGCCCTTTCAATGGATGGGGATAATTACAGAGCTTATATTTGCTATGCTATTTCTCTTTCAGAATTCGGTGAATATGATATGGCTGTCGGAATGTACAATAAGGCTATTGAACTTGATTCTAAGAATGTTATCGGTTACCAGCTTCTTGCAAACCTCTATGCAAATGCCGGCAAACTTGATGAGGCTGTTGATCTGTACAAAAAAGCCTTGCGTTTTGCCCCTAATGACGCACAGACATATTTGCTCCTAGGTAACGGCCACTATCTTCAAGGTGATGTTGAAAAAGCTATTGCTGCTTACCGCGCTGCAATTAAGCTCGAACCTGAAAATGATGAGCATAAACTTGTATATTATCAGGTTATGGATGAATATGTAGACAGAAAAAGAAAAGGTGAAACCGTATAAAAATGTACAACGAACCCCCAAGTATGATTGAACGAATTGTTTCAGGTTTAACTTACCCGACGCTTGGTCTTGCAGGCGTTGTATGGTTGATTATTGGTGCGCTTACAAGATCTTATCCCAAAAAGTTTACAATGTATCACATATTCCAATCTGTTTTTCTGAGTATATTGTATATTATTGTAAACTGGATTTTTTGGCAGGCCGTTAATTTATTAAGTTTTGTGCCTATTCTTAACAGAATTCTCAGACAATTGGTTTATTGGTTTAACATGCCGCTTGTGCTTGGGTATTCTGTTATGCAATGCTTTATTTACGGAGTTATAATCTATCTTACTGTGTTTGCGTTTATGGGGTTGTATTCATATATTCCTTGGGTTTCAGATATAATTAAATCAAATTTCAGAGATTAATTATATAACTTAATATACACTTGCGAATAATTTTTCAGCGTGCTATTATTTTGTTAGTCGAAAATTTACATAATATCAAGTTTGGAATCTTGAGCAAAAGAAAGAGGTAAAAAAATGAAAAGCGGAATACATCCGGATTATAAGAAAACTGTAATTAAATGTGTTTGCGGTAACGAAATTGAAACCGGTTCAGTTGTAGATGGAATCACTGTTGAAATTTGTAATAAATGCCATCCTTTCTACACCGGCCAGCAAAAAATTCTTGACTCAGAAGGTCGTGTTGAAAGATTCAACAAACGTTACGGCAACAAATAACTTTGAAATGAATTTGATATCTAAGAAGGCACTCTTAAGGTGTCTTCTTTGTTTCAAATTGTAAAATTATGGAAAAAAGTTTTGCGTAAGGTTATTATAAAT
>CALUYR010000279.1 GCA_944325045.1 Candidatus Gastranaerophilales bacterium | reverse complement strand
CCTTTGCCGCCGTCACGAAAGCCGTTTCAACAGACTTCTGTGCAAGCTCCATTAATTGCGGTCCCAAAAGGATCCCTTTGCTTGATGCGTCACGAGACAACTCAAAGCAATGAACCGAGAAAGAGTTGCGCAGATTCAAGAACTCTCGACGTGTGCAGGTGTTCCACCGGATGTCGTCTTCGAACTTTCCGTCCAAAACCAATCTTTTGTTGATTGTGTTGTCCACGGTCATCAAATCCGCAGATTGCATCATCCGCTCCTGAGCCTGGACGGTTTCTCTAACGATGAAGTTCGTGAGTTCCGTCTTTACTTTTGGCTGCTCTGCTTCATCAAGTAAACCTGGTGTTTGAACAAATCGCTCAACCGCATCAAGCAACTCACCGGCAAATGCCAATGACAGCGTGACTGGATCTACTGATGCCGTAGTTAACGCTCTGCGAATTTCCGGACAATTTTCCGATACATGGTCTTTGGACTGATCGAATGCTTTGAACTATTCTTCAGCTAAATTTCCGTTGTTGCTGATTCCGGCAAGATTGAGCACTCCGGTTTCGGGATCGTATTGGCTTTTCTTTCCCTGCAATGCCGAGCTTGTGAGCGCAAGCGTCAAGGTACCGTTTAGTCCCATTGCCAATCTGGGCATAGCCAGTGCTTCGGACATCTGATCAAAACTGTCGTAGATCGTATCAAGGATTTTTTGTTTTTCGGTTTCGTCTAGCCACGAGCCCAGTCGTACATCCTTAAATCCGAATTCTTCAGCCAATTCGTCAACAGTGACATGTCGGTTCTCGGCACGTCTCTTCCCGATTACGACGGGATTGATCGCATTTGAAATGCTCCTACCTGCACCAAATTCAGCTTTAGCTCTGCTTACGGTATTCCACATTTTCTCCTTGTCTTCCGGAGAAGTTTTAGAAGCAAAAAATTCCTTTTCGCTGATGCCGAACCAGTCTTTCATGGCATTTTCAAAAGCCACGGCCCTTTCATGCATCGTTTTGTTTTTTTGCGTTGGATTTTGATCCTGTTCTGAATTGTTCTCTTCGCCGGATGCCTTTAATCCGACAGTATCCGTCAGAACCTGGGCAAGAAGGCAGACAGGTTGATTTTTAAGGTTGTTCGGATACATTGATTCGATTGCCAAACCCTGCGCACGCTCTTGCTCGGATTGCTCTTCCCCGAAGCGGCATTGTGCCCAGTTTCGACCAATCTCAAACAGATGCGGCATCAGATCGTCAAGTGTCATCGGCACAAGGTTTGCTTCCGTATCTCTGCCGGTGAGCATCCGGTTGAATTGCCCGATGGCTCCGATCCAGGCTTTCTCTGCGGTTTCCTTATTCTCGTATTCGTCCAAAAAACTCTGCGGCGGTTTATCCGGCAGCATTTGCCGGAACAACTTCACACCCATGCCGACAGCAGGACTGACGCCGTTTTCCTTCCATTTTTTGTACGGTAAGGTCGGAAAGATGTTTCTCTTGACCAGGAATACCTTCCGAAAATTTTCATCCAATTTTTCGTAGTCGGCAACGTCCATTGATCGGGAGAAGTCAACGGTTGCCGAGGTCGTTTTCTGAGAATTTTCTTTGTTCGTCATTTTTTCAACGGTTGAAATCATTTATCGACCGCGTCCCTTACCGCTGTGCCTCAATTGTTCCTTTAACCGAATATTTCGGCTGATGGCACTGGTGATCTTCCATCTGTTTTCTTCCAGGATGTCCTTGATTTCAGCCTGGTGATTCAGGTCCATCCAGACAACGGCATCATTTTTGGAAGCAGCATCAATCAGTCTTTCGAAATCGTATTTGTCCCGACAATGCTTAAATGCTTCATCTTCTTTTTTTACGCGCACTTCTTTCCCGCTCGTTTCGTATGCCACTGCCGAGATTCGTTCACCGTCAACAACAAGTCGCCCGTCCTTGATCGCCGACTTGAAATCCATTTTCGGCAAAAGCATGTATTCGACAATTCCTCCCTGCTCCATGCTTGAATCGTCAAATGTCTGTACGAGATACTTGTCGTCACGTACTGACGGCGTGACTGAAAGAATCAACGGACTCTTCATTAAGCCGAATTCTCCGATGTCTGACGACTGGCTCATTCGTCTCATTTCGCTCAACTCGCCGATGCTCGTTTCAAATAATTCCGGTGAAATCGGTTTTACTGAAAGCACCTGTGTTGTCTGATCCTTCTTTACCTCTGCCTGCGTTGATACTTTCACTACAGGTTCGCACGTCAAATCCTTGACTTCTTCACGCCATTTCGAAATTTGTGAATCGAACATCGCATTGATAACAATTCGATCTTCACCTCTTGGATTCGGTGATATGAAGCCCTCGTCATCTTGTCCTACATTGCGGCCTTCCTGAGCACCGTATTCCAAGTAGTCGTTGCGCATCTTTTTGGCCTGCAATTTGTCATGTACATACGAAGCTCCTGCGCGTGCGAACATTTCCTTATTGGTCGCCCAATATTCGTCACCGCTGCGCATCTCGTCGAGTTTTTCGGCATCACGAAGAAACTGAGTTTTGTCGTCCTGCACCAGTTCTCTTTTCTCAGCTTGCGCGGCAAGATAGAAACTCGTTTCCAGAATGCTTGTTGCGATGATTCTCAACCTATAGGCCAGGTTAACGCCTCCTTTTAATGCCTGTTCTTCTGCTTGCGAATTGCGCGTACTGAATTTCCGATCCAATTCTTTGATCTTATTTGTTCCCCAGTCTGACCACCTCATGCGCATATGAATGGCTGATGCCGTTGCTTCACCCGGGCGGGCATATTTCTGGAAAATCTCTTCGAGTTTTTCTTCTTTGAGCATCGCATCGCGCACTTCGTGACATTGCTTGACCGTAAAGCTCAGGCAGTCTTTAACAAAGGCTTCTTTTTCTTGCCCCTGCGACCACTCCGGGAGATTCAAAACTTCCAGGATGTATTTGGATAAATCTTGAATGCTGTTTTGAACGATCGCTTCGGTCCCCAAG
>CALUYR010000278.1 GCA_944325045.1 Candidatus Gastranaerophilales bacterium | reverse complement strand
CTTGAGAAGAATTCACTCGTGTGAACGCTGTTTTGTTTTCACTCGAAGAGCTGTCAATCAATGCACGAAGCTCATTAGCCGCACGCAGAACGTTTTCGCGGTTCTCTTCTTCAGTAAGCCATGGATTGACGTCAAGTTTTTCGCAGACGGAAAGCAATTCCTCTTTACGAACGGCTATGAGTTCGTCTTCAAAAACTGAGGAGTCCTGGGCGGCAAGGAGGGTAACGTCTTCGCGTTTAACGCCCGTGATTCGAAAACTTTGACCACAATGAGGACACACGTCGCTTTGTAAAGCAAGATTGCGGCGAGCATTGACAATTTTCAGAATGCTTCCGGCCGCGAGAGCGTTTCCATCTCGACGTCGCAACAATCGATCGGTTCGTACACGCCTGCCCTCAATTTCAAAGGCGCGCAGCCTTTTTGGAATGGACATTTTGAGCCTTGCCTCAAAAACAGAAACTGTTCCCGGTGGTACGAGAATCGTTTCAACAGTTGAAATGTTTGAGCATGCACCCAAACTTTTTGGCAAGAGTCAGTTTAACACGAACCCTTTACTCAGTAAAGGGTTTTCGCTCTAACGTCCGTGCAAGATGACTTTTTTATTTGTCTCGGTATCCTCTTCGAGGTTTCTCTTTTCGAGTTTTTTCAAAGCCGCCGAGATTTGAGCATCAACCTCATAGAGTCCGCATGTTGCCGCCAGATCATTGAAGTCGGTCAGATTCTTCTCATCTCGTACTTTGCTCGGGAAAACCGGAAAAACCGCATCCGTCCAAGGCGCAAGATCCGGATCAGCACAAACTGCAAGCGCCTTATCCTTGCCCGGGTTGCTACCGGACTCAAGTTCCCGCTGGTGATCATCATCACCTGCAATCAAAATTTTCTTGTCGGGCAATACTCGATGAACAGCCTGACAAACGCTGTGCAGATTCCCCGCATCAAACGCCACGATGACTGGAAGTCCTGTGGCCTGGCTCACCGACATAGCTGTGGCATACCCCTCGCACACGATGATGTTCTCAGCCTGCGCCACCCGGTGATTTTTGGTGTTTTCACCCCAAACCACGGCAAAACAACCGCGTTTGCGTCCGCCTTTGAGGAATTTTTTGCTGCCGTCGGCATTTATGAACTGCAACGACCAAATCTTTCCCTTGACGTCTTGAACGGGAAGCACCAGATTGCCGTTTTTGTCCACCGATCCGCATTGCGGCAGCTTGTCCTCTTGCACCAATCCTTTGCGTACTTCGTACTGCGTAGGATCTCGTTTTAGCTTGCTACTGATGGACTCATAAAGACCGCTGGCCCTTTGGGCAACAATCTGCTGCTCCCGAATTGTTTCCTCCTCACGCTTTTGCTTGACCAAAGCGGCTTCTCTTCGGAGTTCTTCAAGCCTTTCCGGTGTGATGGTTTCCGTCGTCACTTTGCTCGACCACGTTTCATAAGCCCCGGTCTTGAAGTTTCTTACCATGCCCGCCGGTCTCAGATCCAGAAACGCTTTGTACTCGCCCGACTGACTGCCGTGCCGATCATCGGTTGTTGCATACCGATGTTTTTTCCCATCCATCATTACGGGTTCGTTGCGTTCGGGGTCAAACCCATGCTTAATCAGCAACGCAAGGAATTCCTGCTTGGGATCAACCGGCATCGGTGCCTTGGTCCAATCTTCAAAATCCTTTTCAAAACTGCCTGTCGGCGCATACCAGGATTTTTCATTCGTATCCCACACGGCTCCCCGACTTTTTGCCAGATAAATCTGTTCATAAGGAACAAAGAGTTTCTTTCGTTCCTTCAATGCACCTTCCGGACAATACGGTACGGCAAGTTCCTTGTATTTCTCAGGCAGCCACCGTTTCACGCCTTCCAGAGGCCCCCTTAAACTCACAAACCATTGTTTTTTATCCGGGTCAAAGAGAGCACCGGCGGCTTTGGCTCGATCTTTCTGTGCAAACGGAACGTTGAGCACGACTCGTTCACTCAACTTGCTCTCTTTGGCTTTAATCTGAGTTTCGCGGGCCATCATCCGAAGCCCCTCGCTGTAGGCTTTCGGTCTCCATTGCGACAGTTTTTCTCTTTTTTCTTCGTCCAGTCCTTCAGGGACATACCAGGACTTAGCCGCAGGATCAAACCTGGCTCCCAGGCTTCTCACCTTTTCGCGATCCTGCCAGGCCACGACCAGATAGTCGCGTCTGGTAGGAACTGTTGAGCCGTATAAAACGCTCAACTGCCACTTCATGGCTTCGGCCTGCGCTTGAGTATCGAAACTTCCTATGAACGTGCTTTTGCCGCCGTAGCAAAGCGCAATGAGTTCGACTCCGCCTTTCGCAGATTGTTTGATTGCGAATTTGCCATTCCAGTCTTCAGGCATGCGGATGCCATCCAACATCTGCTCGTTGGCCGCAGCAAGACTGATTACGCTTTTGCTGATGTTTTCTGCTTTTGCCGAAATCCGCAAAAAAGCAATTGGATCATCGGTAATGAGTTTGGCCCAGTCTCTGTAGTACGCACGATCAAGGCCATCGTTATAGGGCAGTCCCAGATCCAAAGCCGTCAAAAAAGATGCGATTGCTTGCGTCAGCGACTCTTCGGCATGTAATGCCGATCCTTTTGGTGCTGACTCATGCCCGCTTTGAGTCATTTCCTGACGCTGGATGACAACGCTCAGAACATCAAAGAGTCGTTTATCTCGTTCTGCAGCATCTTTAGACTGCGGAGCAAAAATAACGTCTCGTTCCGCGTTGTAAAAAGCTGTTTGCTTGTCGGTTGCTTCAAATTTGCATCCGCAATTTCGGAAAATATCCCGCACAGCTTCATAATTGATTTGTTTCTGCCCTTGTTCGGGCAAATCCGCAATGCCGTCGAATTGCTCGGCATTGAAAACCGTAAATACCAGCAGTTCCGGTTTTTCCAGCGCAACTGCTTGTCCGTTTCTCGTTTCGGTTCGCTTCCAATAAACAAGCTTTACACCGGATTCTCCGTCGCGAAGACGGGCCCCCAGATGTTCAGCCTGCTGCTGAGTAAACCATCTGGGGTCGCGCCTGTTTTCCAAAATCAGTGTCCATCGGTTGATGCCGTGAAACGATTTGCCGGAAGCTCCGGCAATCGGCATCATCTGCATTTTGCTGCCGATCCTTTCAAGAGGCGAAACACCCCGCAAAAAACCTTCGGCAAGGCGTTCGACAACGTCTCCTAGAATTGGCGGCTCATGGATCATTGCTCGTCCTTTTCGACATTGACATCAATGTCAATGTCGTTGTCGAATTGCGCAGCCTTAGCTTCGGTCTCGCTTACTGCATCTTCGTCGAACACTCCAAATGCATCGGCCTGTTGCTGCGACATAGGAAAAGACATTTCCGGCAGCTCGGCAACGGAAACTGCCTGAGTCCATTTTTCGATGGCCTTTTGAGTGTCTTTTTCGTTCTGATCCATTTTTCAACCGTTGAAAATCAGACTTCTTTCGAAATCCAGTTGCATGGAATAAGCCAGTTGCGAAAACCGGGAATGGAGACTCGGACTGCCTTTTCTGCCGGATCAACCCGAACCCGCATCAGTTCCCTGTCGTTTTTCGTGTTGGAAAAAAGTTCGCTGAAGCAACGGATCGCTTCGGCTCGATCCAATTCCACCAGCCCGTTCATGCTGAAAGTAAATTCGACTGCTCTGACATTGGCCGGAGCCGTAGCGTTGACAACCGAATGAAGAATCAGTTCCAATCGCTGCGGCCTACATGCTCTCTCCTGTGGCATTTTCGTACTCAATGTAATCCAAATCATAAGGAGTGCCATTGAAAAATGCCGCAAACTTTTCAGCAACCTGAGTACTGATGTCTGTTTTCTCGCCGTTGAGAATCATCACATCCGTAATAAGCAACGCAGGATTCCAAACATCAAACGTCCCCAGAATGGCCGCAACGATTTCCTCTTTGTTGTCGTCGTTGACAAAGCCCACTTCCGCACGCATTTCCAGAAGACGGGTTCTCTGAATCACCGACCGATGTGTATTCGGTGCCTCGGTAATTCCAAGTCGAAACCATTGCTTGCCTCGACTTGCACGAGCGTCTACTGCCGTCCACCATTTAGGTTGTTCTTGCAGGATCTCTCCAACCCCGGTTTCAAGTTTTTCAAATGCGTTTGTCATGGTCATTCTCTGATCGGGTCTTTCCAGGTCAGCACCGGTTTCCTACAGTTGGAACCACCGCTGTCGCTGCTGCTGTTGACGCAGTCATAGTATCTGGAGAGTCTTCTCTGATATTCCCTGTACTGTACCAGCCATCGATCATAGCGATCCTGGGCTTTTTCCTTTTCGGAAGGTTCCGCCCAGAACCCTTTCAAATTCACGTCTCCGATGTAAACAGGCAAATGCTGTTTTTCGAAATACGTCCATTCGTGATCCCAGTACCGATTACAGAATCCGGGAATCTGATCACTTCGATAAACCCAGCTTTGACGTCCGTTATCGTCGTACCGATAGCTTGCCAGATAGCTGTTTAAGCCGTCTGCTGTACACGTTTCGGCCGACTGAGCAATGGAGTCAATGAGAGTGTTCCATGTCACCGCATTTGCTGAATCATCCTTCGGGCAAAGCTGAAGGAAGTTTTTGCGTTTGCGTATCGTTCTGGAAGGTCGCTTGTCACGGATGCTGAAGTATCTCGTAAGCGAAGGCGTGGATTCTCCGGGTCGGTAAATTGACGACAGACATAGAATCGCTTCGCATGCAAGCTTCGGATCACCCGTGAGATAGTCAATGTTGTCGGCTGCCAAGACAGGCTGCAGCGCAAGTCCCGCTCCGAGCAGCACGCCTGCCGCCGCACAGTTGCTGATTTGCGGCATCACAGTCACCATTCGGTTTCGGGTTCCCGAGTTTCTGCTTCACCCGAAGCGATCTTTTCGAGCCAGTTCTTTTGTTTTTCTGTCAGACCGGCCTTCATACCGTACTTGTTGTAGCGTTCCTGCTGCTTGCCGACAAATTCTTTTGTCACGTCGTCGGAAGCCATTTCTGTTGCCGCCTCAAGCAACTGTTCGTATTTCGGAGAATCGTCCCCGAACCAGTCTTCAACACAAGCCTGCGACAAACGCATTAAAAGACGGTATTGCTTTTCTGAGAGCATCGTTTTGGCACCATACTGGTGAAAACGGGCTTCAAATTCCGTTAGAAAAGCCTCTCCCTCTTCATCGTGCCGCATTTCGCACAACTGGTGTGCGGCCTTCAGACACTCTTTAAGAGCTGCCGAAGTTTCGAAGTATTCCTTCAGACCCTTGCTCTGCGTGGTTTCCTTCTGTTCCATTTGAAATCCCCCTGAGATTCCATTGAAAGATGCGGTTTCAAGACCGTGGTATGTCCGAAATCGCTGCCAAAAAAGACAACGCTGAATGAAAGTTGGAAACAGGTTCTATCAAACCGCGTGCGTATCAAGTCAAAGCCGGTGGTACAACTTTGCAACTTACTCAGCGTTCCTCGAAGTATTCTGCCACAGGCCGAAATTTCGCGTCCGACCAATTTTTTTCAATTCTTCTAACTCAGAGCCTGCGCAATTTCCGGGACTGTATTGCGACTTCGGCATCCGGTCTTACCGCATTCATTTTTTTACGGTTGTTCAACAATTCATCGGCGAACATTTCGACTGAGTCGCCAACCGGAATCTCTTGATGCTGTCTTGCTTTCTGAGCCTGAACAATTGGTTCCCGATTAAGATGCATAAAATCTTTGCGCCACGCATTGAGCTCTTCCTTAAAGACAGTGACAATTGCTTCGCGTTCACTCTTCTGCGGATAAAGATTTGGATTCATGCTCGAATTTTCTGCACCGCTTATCAGCATTGTTCGGCTCACCAAATAATCATTGCGTTCGTTTTTTGCGGCCAATTGGGTTTCAACAAATGCAGCTGCGGCTCGCGCAAACATTTCTTCTGGCAGACTGTAAAAAGGCTTGCTCCCGTTTGTTGCATCCATGGTTTCGGCTTGTCGCAAAAAATCCGATTTTTCCTGTACGCAAAGATTGATCCGCAACTCCTTT
>CALUYR010000277.1 GCA_944325045.1 Candidatus Gastranaerophilales bacterium | reverse complement strand
CTTGACATTTATCCTCCTTTATGATATAATTGATGTATCTTAAAGGAGGATGATTTTTATGGAAATCGAATATGTTGAAAAACTTAATCCTAAAAATTTTGAAATTGGACAAATTGTTTTCTTTGTTAAAGATTTCAATAAGGCTATTGACTGGGGTGTTGTTGAAGAAATATATGGTGACGGATACGGACTCGCATTATATGAACCTGTTGATGATAGAATGATTGAGGGCATTCCTATTGACGAATACAATTTTAATCAAAAGCCAAGAAAATTACCCAAAGGCTGGTCTTGGGACACTGATTTGGTTCATATGACTATAAACCCTGATATTGCTAAGCAAAAAGAAAGCGAGCCATATAATTATAACCCTTCCACGCTTCAACATTTAATTGATATTGGGTTACTTGTTCGTCCACATTCACAATGGTTGTATTCAAAGGTGGAAGCTGATATTACTAAGGATGGTTACTCTCTTGTTCGCAAACGCAAGAGTCAATTAATAGACGGTAAAGAACGACCTAATTTTGCTATTGTTCCATTCCATCGTATTTACTCAACTGCGGACGAAGCTCAGGCAATAGTTGACAGAACCTATATAGAATTGAAAAGACAGTCAGAATTGTCAGACTACGATTGGTCTGTGGAGCAGATTGATAAATCATTGAATCATTATTGTAAGATTCACAGTATCAACAATAAAGAAAAGCAAGCTATTCGTGATTTTATCCTTTCTCAAAAGGATGTAGAAGATATTGAGGTTCGTGGGAATGGTGAAGGATTCCAATGGAAGTATTGGAAAAATAAACGATGGAATACTGTGATTATTTAAAATAACCTATTGACAACCTTCCTATCTTATGGTATAATGGACATATCAAAGATAGGAGGGTTTGTTTTATGTATTACCTGAAAGACGGTGATTCCAATTAAAATCAAATGTATTCCCACAAAAGAGCTGTTTCGTGATTTCATTACGCACCATCGTATTATCTCATGTATCCCTATTGATAGCAATCCAGAAATTCAATTAAACAAATACGGTAACTTTACAATCTCTGGCTCAAACTTGGATAATCTACAGCTCAACCAAGAAGCCAATATCGTTATCGCCCCAGACTCCAAGAGCAAATACCCTGCAAGTTATATCATGCTTGCTTATGAAGGCGTTGATTTTGGCAAGGAAGGAATTGTCGTTGACCCAAGATATGAGCTTGAGATTTTAAGCCGCCTAATGACTGAAGACCAAGCCAAAAAAGTCAATGAAGCATATCCTAATTTTGTATCTCTTGTTCTCAATAATCAACAAGATACCATCAATTATAAGAACATTGCCAATGTAGCCCAAAAACGCCTCGACCTATACATCTCTAAAGTTCAAGCTGACTGTAAAACAATTCTTTTCTACCCTACAGCATTTGACAATGGTATTGTATCAGGCGAGGATATTCGTGAACTACAGACGCATTTCAACACACCAGACGAACTAAAGAACGCTCTATCTACAAATCCATATCATGTATATGTTGATTTGATTGGATATTCGTTTGACAAAGCCGATAGGTTGGTACTCAAGTACCACCCTGAATTTATCGACAGCAAAGAGCGGTGCGAGTATGGGTGCCTTGAGATTCTGAAGGAAAATGAATATGATGGCGACACACGGCTCAACGCCAATCTAATGGCAAGCGAAGCTCGTAATCTTGTTCCTGAAGCAAAGCACCATATGGTCGAAGCCGTCAAGGATAGCAAGGTCATCCACTATGATGAAGACACTAAGTATGCAAGTATCGAGGAAACTTATCAAGATGAGAAGCTAATTGCTGAGCATATCTTAGCAAGAAAGAATGAACCTATGGTTGACTTCTATCCAATGAATTGGCAAGAATTCAAGGCAGTAGATGGGTTCGATTGCACGGACGAACAGATGGCAATTTTGAAAATTGTAGATGAAGGTGGTAGAGTTGGAATTTTAACAGGCTCAGGCGGCACAGGTAAAACATCCAGTGTTAAAGCCCTAATCCGTATGCTCGAAGCAAATGGTCATTCCTATACTCTACTTGCTCCTACAGGCGTTGCTGCAAAGCGTATGCGTGAATCAACTGGTCGCCCTGCTTCTACAATCCATATGTTTCTTGCGCATGAAGATGCTTATGCTGGTGAGTATGTAATCATTGATGAAACTTCAATGGTTGCTGTTCAGTTACTTGCCAAGCTACTACGCAAAATTGGCAAAGACCCCAATCTAATCTTCGTATGTGACGAAGCCCAACTTGCTTCGATTTCTTGTGGTAATATTGTTCAAGACTTGATTGATAGTGGCATAGTCCCAAGAGCCAATCTAACCAAAGTATTCCGATATGGCACAAATGGATTAGCCACAATCGCAACAGATGCTCGTATGGGCACAATGGATAATCTATCTAAGCCATTCAATGATTTCAAGTTTGTGCCAATCAGTTCAAGCCCTATTGAACAAGTGCTTGAAGAATATGACAAGTTGATTGAAAAAGGCTATAAGAAAGACGAGATTCTTGTCCTGTCACCTTACAATAAGGGGCACAAGGGAACCTATGAAATCAACAAGGCAATTCAAACAAGATACAATGCAAACAGCTATACAGATGCCTCATATCAGTGGCAAGGCATGGGTAAGATTCAATTCAAGGTTGGCGATATGGTACTCAACACCAAGAACAATTACCGGATGCCAAGCCTTGAAATGGATGAAGACGGCTTTGAAATGGAAGGCGAAATGCAGGTAATGAACGGGGATTTAGGTTGTGTTCGTGAATGTCGTGGCGATGAAAATAATCCGATGTTAATTGTCGAATTTGATGAAGGTATGGCGGCTGTCAGTGGTAGTGATATTGCTAATTTGCTTCTTGGGTATAGCGTATCTATCCATAAGGTTCAAGGCGCTCAGAATAAGGCAATTATCGTTGTGATTGACAAGGAACATAAGCGGCTTTTGAGTAGGAATTTGATGTATGTAGCGTTTTCACGAGCGCAAGAATATATGGTCGTGATTGCTGATGAAGATGTGTTGAAGGAAGGATTGGAAGTGCAGGAAAATTTGGAAAGAGATACTTGGCTTGGGGAGATGTTGAAGGAGGGATTGGATGAGCCTTAATGCACATTATTGTTGGACAGTAGTGACCAGAGATGAAGCCAAAGCAGTTAAAGTGTTTACTCAAGTGTCCAAAAGCAAAAAGAAAGAGGGTATAGATTTTATCACAATTCGTAAAAAAGAAAATTATGCCGAAGTCGTATATGAAGATGGCGTATGTCTAAAATGGATTAGACCAATTATGAATTGTAAAGGCTCCAGATTTCATCGTCTTTGGTGTGATATAGATATTAACCAAAATTATCTTGAGCAAGTAATTTTGCCTATGGCTTGTTATATGAAATATGAGGATATTGTTTGGATTTGAGGTGAATAAAAATGAACGAAAAAATTCCGCTAATTTGTCCTATGAAATTTGCACTAAATAATTGCAAAGATTATAGTTGTAGTCAAAAGAATTGCGCATGGTGGTGTCAATATATCAATGGTGAAGGTGAATGTGCTATTCATTCTCTGCCTGGATTATTTGATGGATTACAAGATATTGCTAAAGAAATTGGAATTAAATAAACCTTGACAATTTACCTAAAACATAATACAATACACATAGCCTATTTAGGCAATATAAGGAGGTAAAACAAATAAATGAAAATCATGGTAAGAGAAACCGTAAGCCACTTCCATGAAGTCGAACTATCCGATGAGCTGAATATCGAGAAGGTGCTAACAAT
>CALUYR010000276.1 GCA_944325045.1 Candidatus Gastranaerophilales bacterium | reverse complement strand
TACACTTCACTATTAATTAAACCAAGCATTAGAACGCCTCCCCTGTATAGTTAGGGTAGGTAGCAACTAAAGAATCAAGAGCCATTATATACAATAGTATAATTCAAGTTTACAGAGGGCTTCTCACTTGCGTAGAATGTGATTTTGTTACTTCCAGGCACAGAAGTAGAAAGAGTAACTTCTTGAATCGCATCCCAATAATGGCTCTCCATTTGTTTCGTTGATTGTTCTGTACTAAAAATTGGATATACAAAAAATAAATCATCTTGAATATTTGCTAAAAGAATAGAATATTGGTAAGCATACGGAGAATTAGAAGGTGTAGAAAACCAAAACTGTGAAAGTAATGCGCTTGAATATTTTGCATTAAACAAAGAAACAGGAGTGTCTACTGCACCCACTACATTATCAGCGGTATATCCTAAAAGTTGCCCAGCAGTTCCGTTTGGAGTCGTTAGCTTTGTATCTACTGTTGCAGATAATTCAGTAATTAAGGCTCTCACAGCCTCATCTTGAAAGGGCAGTTGGGTATATGTCTTTACCCCATCTCCTACTTTGAATCTTGTCTCACCAGCATTGGTTGTTACAATAATAATCTCGCCATCTAATAGAACAGGATTGTTAGCTTCCCAATTAGCCGAAGTATCTCGTTTCCATTGAATCCGACTATTTAATTGTTTTGTCGCCATAAGAGCCTCCTTTATAAAGAAGGCGGCCCGTCAGAAACGAATCGCCCCTTTTGAATGTTAAAAATTTTAGATAATGGTAGAAGAATTACCGCAATTAAATACAATCCAATCGCCACTACCTTGCACAAGGTCATTGACATTGCCAGTCTTAGCAATAGTGGCAAGAGAGGAATCATCAGCCTTACTTGCTAAAGCTGTGGTCAGCCCATTAACTTGAGTTTGTTCAATCGTAGGAATGTCAGTTGCTTGAAGTGCGGCACGAGTGACGGAAATAATACCATCAGTTTGAGAAACAGCAGTAACAAATTGCTTTTCAACAGCACTATCGGATTTATCAAGAGCCTGAATAGCAGTAGAAACCTTACTATCTACAGAATCATTGGTTGCATAATTGCTTAGGTCAACAACACCAGCAAGAGCATCAAAATAATAACTCTCACCATCTTGTACCACTGCAACATTGGTTCCAGCAGGATATTGTTTGCCTTGTTCACCTGCAACGAAACGAGCGTCAGCAGTAAAGGCATCGGTTACATTATATACATTGCCAAGTTCGGCAACACTTGGAGTAGAAGGCAAGTCATCAAAAGCCACAGAACCTACGGGCTTGTAAACTGCACCAATCTTAGAGGCAATCTGAGTATCGGTGTAAGTATTGGCTTCTTGAACAGCACCTTTAATTGTAGTGCTGGTAGCAGAACCAGTACCAATTAGTTCTGTCTTAGCAAGTCCAATTTGAGTATCGGCATAGCTTTGAGCATCAGACTGAGCGGTAGAAGCAGAGCCAGCAGGGTCGTAGGCACTTGCTTCGGTATAGGCGGCACTCTTTAGTCCAGCAACTGCGACCTCAGTGCCGTTAAAACTAACAGTACCATTAGTTTTTCCTGTTGTTAAAGTGTAGGTAATGGCGATGGTTTGAGCATCGACCCAAGGTCCGGTAGTACCCTCACGGCTCTGTAGCTTAAAGCTGGTATCGCCAAGAGACACAAGTTGATATTGAGTATTGGTATCGTTAATCTCACCAGCAATAAAGTCCTCAAGCCCCTCAATTTCAGTTGCTTGGTAAGTAGGCTTAGTAGAAGCCTTTGCCCAAGGGTATACATCAGCGGCAAGAGCAGAACCCCAAGCAAGGTCATTAAATGCTTTAGTACCATTGCCAACTTTAATCAGAACAGCAGGAACTTGAGACACACTACCTTGGGCGGTAGGTACTTCGACTACAGCAATCTCGCCAGCAAGCAGAACGGGATTGTTAGTAGACCAGTTCTGAAAAGTATCATATTTTAATTGAATACGAGTATTCAATGTTTTAGTTGCAGCCATTTATTCTCCTCCTTATGCGGAAGCGGTTGTGCTGTTACCGCCATTTAGAATTAAAGTATCGCCATCGGTTTGAGTTAGTTTATTTACATTTAGGCTATTTACTTCCATAGTTCCATCAACGCCAACACTAACCTTATTTTCATCGGCAGAACCCTTCACAACGCCAAGAGCTTGAGCAGTTGCGATGGGAATATTTACAGCCTTACCGGAAATAGGCAGAGCCTCATTATTTATCTTAACAACTTCAATGACATTTGCTTGGGCACCAGAGGCAATGCCTTGGAGTTTTTCCTTATCTTCATTGGTGTAATCATTGGTAGATAGCCCCTTACCAGCTTCAACATTTACCTTGTTGGCTAAAGCATTAGTTAATCCGGCAACTTGAGATTGCGCAATAGCAACAATGCTAAGTTGTCCTTCGGGAGAAACAGCAAGCTGACCTTCTGCAACGCTTTGGATGTTTTGAAGATTCGTTAGTTTGGTGATTAAGGTATCTTGAACAAGGCTAGAGCCACTTACCTTATCTACCTTATTACCAAGTTGAGCAATAGTGGCATAAGTTTCAGACGCTTTAGTCGTAGTCAGATAACCAGTTAAATCAACAAAACCAGATAGAGCATCAAAATAATAGCTTCCGTCTACTTCTACTACAGCAACATTTGTATCAGCAGGATACTTTTGTCCTTGCTCACTTGCAATAAATGAAGCACCAGCCGTAAAAGCATCGGTAACGTTATAAACATTGCCGAGATTGTCAGCAGAAGGCGTGGGAAGAGAAGCAAATTCTACTGAGCCAGAGGGCTTGTAAGTAGAAGAAATAGCTGCCGCAATCTTTGCATCAGTTTGAGTTTGAGTATAAACATCAGATACATTGGCTTTTGTTTCTAGGGTATCATTAATCGTTCCAACATCAGTTTGAAGTTGAGTAACGTCAGTTTGTAGTTGACCTACGGTTTGTTGTAGACCTTCAACCGTAGAAGCGTCAGGCGTATACCATTCAAGAGAACCACCATCTCCAATGCGAGGTTGCTGTCCAGGTTGAGCTTCGGCAAAGCCTACGAGTTGTACTTCACCGTCAGTCACGGTGATGGACTTTCCATCACCAAGAGGCGTGGAACCAACAGGTTTTAAAGTTTTGTCGGGTTGAATGACATATAGAGTCGCTACACTGGATTCAACAACTACTACTGTTTGACCAAAGAAATAGGTGCCAGATGCACTACCTACTTCGACAGCACCAGAAGCAGCTTCTTGAGCGGCTACTAAAGTATCAAAATAGTAACGAGCATCGAGCGGAAATGCAGTTAGGGGGCTGAGTGAAACCGCAAAATTTAATTTACCAAAATTTGCCATATCTTATTCCCCTCCTTAAATAGTAACTTTATAGGTGTTTTGAGTGTCATTAGGATTAGCATAGTCAGTATAATACACCTTATATTCAATACCACTATAATCGTTAGCACCCAAAACACTTACAGTAATCATAGTAAAAGCGGTCTTGATTTCTGCATTTAGACCATTCACATCTTGTACAGAAGAAACATCTCTAATTGTTGCAGGATAGGCGAAAGCTACACGCTTAGCTCCAACAGGAATAGAAATATTCCAAACAGTGCCAGCAGTTACGGCTCTATTGCTCTTACCAGACAGCCCACGAATAACAGTGCTGGTTAGTTCGGTCGTATCAGTCAAAGTGCCATAGAAGCCATTGCGATAGCCAGTAATAGTACCCTTGGTTGCTTGTTTAGAACCGGCTTTAATCTGACCATCTGCGTAATCTTGTCCAAGAGCTGTCTTAGGAACTGCACCAGCACCATAAGAAGCCGTAGCAGTAATAGAATAGTTAGTACCGTCAACAACTTGCATTTGAGGGAAAGAGCCAGAAGCAGTAGTAAGAGTATTGGGTTCAGCGGCGTTGTCAACTACACTCCAAGAAGTTGCGGTAATACCAGTTGCAGGGCCATATTGATAACTACCGGGATTTAGAGTAGCCGTATAAGAAGGTGTTACATTTGTGCCAACTTCATAAGCCTTAAAATTGCTAGAGCTAATGCTAACAGAGGGTTGAGTGATAGAAGGATTAGAGTCCGTAGCGAAAGCGTTCAGTAGAACATCAAGTAGGCTATCACCATTTGCAGGAACAGTAACCTTGCCGCCACTAGGAACATATTTACCAAATTGTTCAGTAAACACAAGGTCTTGACTAAACATAACTTGGCTTGCGTCTACTTGAATATCTGCGCCACTATTCGCATAAGGTAAATCACCCCAAGTAGTAGCACCGTCACCGATTTTGAATTGTCCTTTATGCTCACCATCATTAGTGATGCAAATTTCACCAACTAGAGGGATTGCGGTATCAGCTACAAGCAACCAGTTAGCTTCAGTATCATTTCTTAATTGAATTCTAGTATTAAGAGTAATATCTGCCATTATACCGACTCCTTTTATGTTATTTTACCAAAGGCATTACCGCCATTGATTGTTTCTATACCAAGAACAGTACCATCTTGAATTTCATCATACAATTGTTTTGTGTCTTCATATATCTGTTGAATATTTTCTTCGATTTGATAAAATTCACTTGGAACAGGGTCATATTGGGGGTCAGGGTCGAGACTATCCTCGACCCAAACCTCAAATTTTTCTGTTTGGTCAACTTTATCTTCATTAGTGGCTACAAATTGCATTATATATCTGCCACCAACAGGCATCATATCTTTAGTAAGGTCAACATATATAGTTTGCCCTTCTCTATTCAAATTGATAATGTTTATTTTATCAATTTTTGTCATATAGGCTTTTAGGGTATACTCCCAGCCTTCTTCTTTATCAGTTGTAGCTTCAAACCTATTCACGAGATTGTTCAATGCAAAACCAATAATCCTATCGCCAGTAATAATCACTTGCGTACCTTGAATTTGTATATTCAATTATATCACCTTCCATTTCTCTAAGTGATATATATGGCTGTTTTACTTTACACCAAGCAGTGTCTTCCAAGTAGCAGGACCAACAACGCCATCAGCAGTTAGCTTCTTATCGGCTTGGAATTTCTTAACAGCACTATCAGTAGCAGAGCCAAATACGCCATCAGCTCCAGAAGTACCACAAGAGTATCCTTTGCCAATCAAAAGATTTTGAACAATCTTAACCTCATTACCACTCTTGCCAGTATATAAGTTAGATAGTCCAGAAACATTACCAACAGGGCTATCAGGAGTAGGCGTAGGGGTGGGCTTGGGAGTAGAGTCAGCTACATACTTAACCCCATAGTATGCACAAATGCCTTTACAAATAGCTTCTGCAATCTGAGGCTTATTATTCACCAACCACTTTGCCACGGAAGACACATCGTGAAAGTCCACTTCAATATAAGCAGTAGGCGCATATGCGTATTTGATTTCATAAACATTGGAAATACTAATATTTTCACTGGTGCCAGGAGTTAGAGGAAACAAATACTTAGAAATTGCTTTACATACCTTATATCCAAGCCCGGTCTTACTAATTGCCATAAGGCGAGTGCCAGATACTTTTCCATTAAAAGCGTTGGTGTGGATAGGCAAGTGCAAATCCGCCTTCCATTCATTACTCTCTGCCACTCTGGTATACATGGTGCCGTAGTCGCCACACTTTACCTCAAAACCGCACCGCTTTAGGTCAATAGCAAGCTCTCTGGCGATTGCTCTACACACCTCTTGTTCGTTAGTATCAACACCAGCATAAACATTGTCAGGTTGAGAGCTGGGGGACAGATAAATCTTCTTAGCCATTATATTTTCTCCTTCCTTAATTAAAACAAATCCTTAACTTTTGCTACTGCATCAGCCACATATCTTAGAGTAGCAGTTAAGAAAGTAGCAACAATAACAAGAGAATCCACAGCTTCCATCATACCGGGGTCTACTTCAATTCCAACATAAGTAATATATGCTGGTAAAACGCTAATCGTCATAGACAGAAGCCCAAGGCTGAAAATTAAAACAGCAAATTTTACTAAACTGGATAGAATTAGACTCCAATCAAAAGAATTGCCGTCAATTTTCACGCTCTTCCACGCACCAAGCCCCATATTGGATAGATAAGCGCATAGGAACACCGCAATCCCAAGCCCAATCTTCTCTAAATTAGTCAATACCAAATAAAAAATAGATTCCATAATATCTCCCTTTCCTTTATCTTGTCCATGATACTTGCACTTGCAAATCTACTGTTGGAACTATATTCGTGCAAGTAAACTTTATTTGTCCATTTTTACTTTCAATACCAATCAAAGGGTCAATAAGATTAAAAGCTCTATCTTGAGCCATCATTTCTTCTGAAGTACCAGATAGCAACTTAATACATTTAACTCTGTCTGTTGAAATTACATCTTCTAATGGTAAAGTTATAGAACCTTGTGACCATTGAGATTGTAATAAGGTTAAAGTATAAGGGCCGAACATCTCACCGACATTCCAGCCCAATACTTGTGATTTAATTGTTCTTGGATAAAGGGCTACATTAGAGCTTGCTGTTTTATAAGTCAATTCAAATCCTAAATTACTCATATTTACGCCCCTTTTATATAAAATAATAAATTAACTTCAATAGAACTCGTTGGCATTTGATTTAATCTTGTTATAATCAGTTGATTATTTTCAACTTGAAATTGAGTAATAGTTGAATAATCTTTTTTTTCTTGCTCCGTATCACCAACTAAAACCATTTCTACCCATGAACCTTCAATCTCTTGAGGGATAGATAAAGAAATAGTTTGCGTTTGTCCAGAGTACGCAGGAATTTTTACAGAAGTCAAAACAAAACTCAAAGACTGCCCAGCATCAACAATCCCCAATGTATTTGTTTTTGGAAATAAGTCAACAAAACCATTGTTGCTTAAATAAGACAATCTAAAATTAACATCCATGGCTTAACCTCCAATTATTGTATAACAATAACAATTGGTAAATCTATATAAGGTGTAATACTTGAACTAATCGTAAGTTGTCCTTCTGTTACATCGATACTCAATCTATTATATAGATAATATTGAGATTGAGTCAAATTATCGCCCCAAATTTCAATTACGCTATTGTTTGTAATAACTGGACTATTATACACCCATTGAGTGTCTTGCCAATCGCCAACCCCTATTGTAACGAAATCAGATGTGATTGCTTTTGCGTAATTTTCAAATCCATCAATCCACCTAAACAAAATATTCGGATATAAATTGTCCCAGCTATTGTTTGTTGCGTCATATTTCTTAAACTGCCCTAAAACTGGCTCGGTGGCTTGTGAGGGGTCTGAATCCGTTTGAAACCAAATCATATTTGAACTTGGTTCATCAGGAGGATTTACTCCGACATTTATTTTTCCTTCGCCCACATTTAGGAAAAGAACCCAAGAGGTTAAATCAGTTGGCACACTATTGATATTTGGAGCTGTAGCACAATAAAAATTGCCATCATAAACTACAACATCATTTATTTGATAATTTATGGCTGGACTCCAATTATACAATAAATTAACATTGACACCGGGTGAACCTTCCTCGCCTTGAAGCCCAAGAGAAAGCCAATAGGTTGCATTGGTCGGAACTGTCCCGACAGGAGGATTTTGAATACACATATATATAGAGTTATTATAAACAACAAAATTATATATTGTATACTCTACTTGTGAACTCCATGTCCCTTTTGTAATGAAATTGTTTATTAAAGCATTATAATCAGACAATAATCCAGAAAGATATTCTTCTACTTCAACAAAATAATTATCTTGTAATACACCTATATTTATAGACAATCTGTTTAATAATTCTGCTAAATAAGCCTTACTTTCTAATTGAGGCAAATTTTGTTGAAGTAAATCTAAGGCTTGAGAGTATTGCCCTTCAGCCATTAAAGACTTAAAACCATTCCTAATAGAAACATCTGGAATTTGAATATCTTGACAATTAAAATATTCTAATGTATTTGGATTAGCCATTTACTCACCGCCCTTAAAAAGTTGCAGTACCAACAAGTAAATTGCCTTGGTCATCATATACTTGTTTACCAGCACGAATATCAGAGTCTTGTGCAGGGTTGGATAATGGGGCGAGATATACATAATTAGTAGGATTACCTTGAGTATTGAACCAAAGGTCGCCTTCTACTAATCCTTGAGGTTCAGTATCTTGAATAGGATAAGAAGCGGTTTCAAAAGTAATTACAGATTTCCAAATAGAGCCATTAGTACCAGGCTGAATAGATTGGTTGTTTTGTAAAGAAGCCCATAAAACACCATTATATGTTACAGCATCATTAGTTTGATATTGCGTAGATACATTCCATTCTTGTCTATAAGATAAACCTTGACCACTAACACCTTGGGCACCTTGAATGGTCATTTGTCTCCAATAGATAGTATTAGTAGGTACAGTTCCTATGGGTGGAGTTGAAGTGGCAATATAAATCAATGTAATGCCAGAAGTTGTATATGATACCATATTATTGACTTGATAGGTTGTACCAGAAGACCAAGTGCCTTTATAACTAAATTGATTAACAGTAGTAGTCCAAGATTGCTGTTTAGATTCGATATAAGGCTTTATATCGCTATCATAAAATCTTTCCAAGGCAAGAATAACTTGTGAATATTTATTTAAGTCTACTGCCTTAATTAGTTTTTGCGTACCACTTGGAATTTGTGAAAGAATTTGATTAGCCAAGGTAATATTACCAGCTTGCAGAGCGTTTTGATATTGCAAAATTAGTGGTCCATCTGAAGCTGTAATATCGAGCCATGTAGTAAATTGGTCTTTCTGCCCAGGAAAACTTTCTAATGGCAAATCAGTATATAATAAACTCATTTAATCACTCCTTTTAATTCCTTTGTACTATCACTGATTGCTCAGGATAGAATTTCATCATTGTTAATGTCATATTATCAGTTGGCGATAAACCAAAATTTATAGCTTTAATTATATATTGCTCAAGGCTTCTATTTCTTTGAGTAGTGTAATCACATAAAATATTTACATCAAGCCAATAAACAGGTACACAAGTAAGCTGGATAGTATTGTTCATATTTGTGTGCATCCATAGCTCATAATCAGCCCTTTGTTTTGCAAGGTCATCGCTAAAAATATTTTCATATTCTCCTCCAAACAGAGGTAATCTAATTCTACCAACTGCACCATTGACATTAAATGGGCTGTTAGGATTTACATCTTCAGCAAACCCATAAGACTGCAAATGCCCAAGCCAAAACCAATAACCATCTTGATATTGAACACAGTAATAAACTTCTCCATCTTCTGGGGTAATAATAGCTGGTGTTTGTCCGTCTTGTAGGCGTACAGGATATACTGGCAAATCATTTATTTTTAAATTAAAATTGCTATATCCTGGATTATCAGTCAAAGTAAATCCATAAATAACGCCTTGACTATAAGACTCTACATCTGCTATTGTTAAATTTATAGTATCATCTGTCACAGTAGTCTCAGTAGAGAAATGAGCCGGGTCATGGGTTCTACCATAAACTTCGATGCTGTTCTTTACATTTTGAAAGTCAACATCAATTTGTTCGGATAATACAATTTGAGTCCATAGAGTATCATCAATCAAAACAGGGTCGCCTTCGCCTGTTGGAATTGGCTTATAGAAAAAAGTGCCATCAACATCGAAGAAAATTTCATAATCTGGATAAATATCTCTAAGCCCAGCAAGCAATTCATATACAGTTGCCCCCTGGCTAAACTCAAGGTCGTTAGGGATTGTTCCAGGCGAAGGTGCTTCCTCTACGACATATTGCGTAAATCCAGCTAAGGCTAATGTATCAATAATTGCCTCACGAATATTTTCGCCAGCAGAAAGAACAACAGGAAGCCCCGGTAGATAGCCATTTCTAACACCAGTCAATTTTGCCATAAGGTCTAACAAACTAAGTGTTAGAGTATTGGTTACAATATCATATTGGTAGCTTGGTGCATCAATAATATATATACCACAATTTGTCCATTCAATCTCTCCTGTAAACAGGCTTTCTATGCCAACCCAAACACGGATATATCTATCTAACCATACTTTGCCCCCGCTCGCCACTTCAAAAGAGGAATTGGTTACTACCAGTGTAACACTTCCTGTTCTGCGAATATCTGAATTAGCATCAATAGAAAAACTACCAGCGGTACATACACCTTCCAAGGTATCTATTGTTTGATATTGAAAATTTAGCAACTCAAGGCGAATATATCTGTTCTGTATATTCTGCATAGAAGTCCTAAATTGTCCTTCTGTAATATTTAGACTTGGCATATAATCACCTCTTTCTTAACCAGGCTCGTTGATAATTCCACTATTATAAAGGTCAGTTTGATTATTTGCGTCACCAATTTGTACCCAATCAAATTGAATTTGAGGAATAGACATACCAGAACCAGATAGATAATTTACAGGAACTGCGTTAATAATCATGCACAGCCATACATTACCATTCCAATCACGCAACAATTTGGCTTTTTTATTAGTTAAGAAATCCTTGATAATCGTTTTCTTTTTAACAATAGCAACAGGGTCTACAATTCCAGTATCTTCGTAGTCATCATTCAATATCGTGGCAGTTACGGAGCCAGATTCATAACTTAATACACCATTGCCAATAATAATTGGATATTTTTTGCCCAATGGCTGGAATGTTCCCACTTGTTGATTTCTTGCATTAGTTCCATAACTTGGATTATAAAGGAATTTGAATGTCTGATTAGCGTCACCAATAAATATGCCGTTAAATTTAGAAAAGATACTATCAATAATATAGTTACCTTCAATATCATTAAGCACAGGAACTAAGGCATATTCATATTCTACGCCATAAGCATTTAAGAAATCATTAAACACAAAAGTTAAATCTTCTACCTCATTTATAGGTATAGTGGATAAAGTCAGCCAATCAAAAGTTCCTTTCACTCTACGCTTAATCTTTATAGAGCTAATCTGTTCAATTAAGAAATCAACATTACCAGCATTCAAATCGCCATCAAAAGAAGCGTCAAGGACTGTATCATAATCCCAACCAGCAGGAATTGTTGTAGAATATGGCGTATTTACATTTCTCGTAACATTGAAATGGTCAAAGATTGCGTTAGAAAGTCTTGTAGAAGTAATGTTGTCTACACTTGAAGGGGCAGAATCCAATGCCCCAGAATCAGAAAAGAAATTATACCCTATAAATTGAAACACTTGTATTCTGCACCTCCTTATACAGCAGAAAGTTGTAATTGATATATACCATTGACTCTCGTTAGCCAAACATTATACCAATTATCGCTTGATAAAATATCAATATAATTACTGTAAATATAATATTCCATTCCATCTATTGATTGAACATACACTTCAATATAGGCTTGTGGCTCACTTGAATTAACATTCTCATATCCTTGCATATAATTCATCACAATCGTTTGTCCTTGAACATTGCTGAATCGTAATATTTGAGAATATGGGTTCGGATTTCTAAACCATAGTCTCGTTAAAAAATCTCCTGAAACACTATATCCATCATTCCATTCAACCCAAGAATTATTTTGAGTTAAGTCTACTGAATCATTATCAATATATACAGGAGGGGTTGGATTCGAGGTTCCTTCAATTAGAATAATATTTGATTTTAATGTAATATATCCTTCTTCGCAATTATTAGTAAGTTCAACCAAAGTAAATAAATCAGGTCTTGAATAATTTACATTAAATTGAACCTTATCGCTCGAAACCACAGCGTTGTTTATGGTTGTTCCGGTAATTTGGATGAAGTATGTTGTATTATCTTCAAATCCGGCAAATAAATAGCTTCCCTCATATGGGGGTGAACCATTTTGAACATAAACTACACCAGAGGTTGCTATCTGTGTTTGAAAGGCGTTATATAGATTTATGACATAGCTGTTTATTAGTTCTCCTTCAATTTGATTATATGTAAAATCAAAATTAAAAGAGGCATTTTCGATAATATTATTTAATGGCACATTTGTAAATTCAATAGTAGGGGTTGTATAACACCAAAATTGAATAGGTATAGAGGTTGGAGATTGATTATCATCAGCATCAAAAACAACGACATCGGCGTTGTAGTAAACACCATTTGTTAGTTCATTGGCATTGACAATATGTTCATATTTGAATGTTTCTTGTCTTTCTTGATAGACAATTTGATTATCTGACTGCCTACGAATAGTAAGTTGATTAGCAACAATTTGAGATGAACCAGACTGAACTGTGAATGTAAAAGTAAATGATTGCGTGGCATCAAAACTTGGCACTGCAATCAAAGTAGGGCGTGTTAAACTCATATTTATCACCTTACTTTAATAATATATTAAAAATTGCACTTCAGTTGTAGTTGGTACAGAAGAATAAAATCGTATATACCCATCAAATGATTGTATATATTCAACATCTCCCCATGACTGTTCCTCATTTACTATGTTGGAAGTCCATTGAGGGATAACAACAGGTGCATTAGTAACAGACATATTAGATATATCTATTTGATTATAATAATAACTACCTTCAAGAATCCAATTTTCCGTTTGTAACTTGCCAGCATACAAATTTGTAAAAGCATTTTGCGGAGTAGAAAACCAAGCAAGTGCTTGATTCCCTTGAGGCAAATGAACTTTCACTCTTGCATTAGGCAATGGTAAGCCAGTTCCATACAATCTTACTGCATGGGTTTCATTATTATATCTGACATTCCATTTTCTTCTATCATTGGTAGGAGATACAACAACACCATCATATTCTTTGGTAGTTCCTTTTATTTTTTCACCAAGGAGATACGCAAAACTTTTAAGCATCTCTTTGATTGCGGCTTGATTATCATTTTGCATAATCATCCTCCATTTTTATTTAAGGGGCAAGATTTCTCAAGCCCCTTATTTATTTTAAGTCTTGGCGAACTGCAAAGCCTCTCGCCAGAAATTGTTTCGCATATAACTTGCAAAACTTTCTCCATCTGTAACATTGGGTAGATTGGGATTAAAGTTCTGAATAGTAATGCCAATATTTTGACCCATAGAATGCAAACCACCAACAATACTACTCATCATAGAAGCAGGAGTGGTTACACCCCATTTCCAAAGATTCTTGGTTATATCGGCAGGGAGAATGCCATCGCCAGAATTTAGCACTCGAAGTTCAGGACCTCTTTCGCCAACTAAGGATATACCGCCGATAGCATTTGTTGTGCCAGAAGCATAAAATTGCTGTTGTTCAGGCAATCTGCCTGGCTTACCTAATGAGGGATGTCCCCCTCCGCCACCGCTACCATAATCAATGTTACTCAACTCTTTAGCAGCATCTTTACAGCCTCGAACATAATCATTTAAGCTATCAAGGCTACCACTCCAAGCCTCAGAAGCCCTATCTGCAAGTTCCTCTTGCTTAGAAACAAAATCACCTTGAGATTCAATAAATTCATCAATATATTCATCAAAATTCTCAAGTCTTTG
>CALUYR010000275.1 GCA_944325045.1 Candidatus Gastranaerophilales bacterium | reverse complement strand
CCGCAAGATTTTCTGACAAAATAGATTCATAACAAGGTCGAGATAACAGCTTAATGCTGTTCCTCACCAAACCATTATCAACCATAAAACGTAGAAATATGTACGAAGAATTTTTAGAAAAAAGCCTCAATAGTAAGAGGCAAGCAGTAGATGATACTTTTATTGCTAAATATGCTGATTTGTCTTATCCCGAACTGAATACTTTATGGCAGGAGGTCGGGTTAGGAAGTTATTGTAATGGGCTGTTTAAGCTTATCAATCCGTCCGATTATCAGGATGTGATAAACTCCTGTTTTGAAAAGGAGGATGACCAATCATTTCTACCATTCATGTGTACGGCTTTCGGCGATCTCTTTGCTTATGTAAAGAATCCGAGACTGAATAATTACGTTGTTTATCTGAATGTCAGATACGGGACATATTTAATACTTCCCGCCAATCTTCGTGCGATTTTTAATAAGGTCATGGTAAATGAAAGTTTCTTGAAAGGCTGGTTTGATTTAGAAAATTATCCTGTAATACAAGAAAAACTCGGAACTCCAGATTATGACGAGTGTTTCGGATATTCTCTACTTTTGGCTTTGGGAGGAAGTGAAGACATTGAAAACATCAAGATAGTCAAGACTATTCCGTACATTGACATTTGTACCCAAACAATCGGCGAATTTGAAATTGCAGATAAATGGTGAATATAGAATAGGTTGATAACAACGCAGGATAACGGCAAGCCGTTCCCCGCTGAACCATTAACGATAATAATTATGAATACAGAAGAACTCTATATTTGGAACTATGGGATTGATAAACTGCCTAAAGGATTATTGGAGTATGGTAGATCTGATGTCTGTGATACTTACGATGAAAGTAAAAGACAAAAATTTCAAAACCACGGGCAATGGATGTGGAAAAACAAGGATGGATGGCGCGAGAATTTACCTCCCGTCTTATACCTTGTATGCAACAAGAAACCGGGAATCCTGCAATTTGATTTTCTTGATAAAAGCAGTATAGAACTCAAAATCGTGTCGGAAGAGTTTTTGTCTTTACTTCAAGAAAATGGGTTCGTTGATAAATATGATATTGCAACCGTCAAGGTCGTAAACAAGAAGAACGAATCTCTAACAGATAAAAAATACTACGCTTTACGTATAAATCATTTTGACAACGATTCTTTTCATTTCGGAAAAGGCATAACATATCAAAGTGACTTTCAGAAAAAACTAGGTACTTGTTTTACAGTATATCCTGATATGAAACTGAAAGACAATTCAATCAAACAGAATTTCTTTGTTTTGAATAGTATAGAATATAAAGATGGTATAATATTCCGAGAAAGAGTTTTGGATAAGGTATTAAATCTGTATAAACCTGAAATTTACAAATTATCAGACTACTCCAAACTATGGATAGATGAAAAATTTTATCCATATGGAAATGAATTTATGATTGTGAAATAAAATCGTTAACAAGGTCGAGATAACAGCTAAATGCTGTTCCTCACCAAACCATTATAAACAATTAGAATTGAAATAGGATGGTAGTCATTGTATTGCTTCTTATGCTAATTATAGCCTTCTTTGGATGCATCGTTCGAAAGGATTTTAGACATTCCTTGATATTTGCATTTCCGATTATCATCATTATTGGAATGTATGTATGGCTATTTACATTATATCCAGTTCAATGGGGATTAAAAAAACTACCTTTCGTTGAACAAGCATGTATAAGAGAAATATCGGCAAGTGATTACAGTAACATAAATTACAGGCACCTCAAATACGATGGTGTGATAGAATTTATAACAGATAAAGAACTTGATGGTCGTCAAAATATTTTACGAGGCAGCTATAAAAGGAATTTAAGCTACAATGATTTTATAACTAATGATAGTCTTGCCATATTAATCTCTTATGATGTGGTTTTTGTCAAAAAAATGAACGATAAGTTTTTTTATAAAGCATTGTTTATTTCGAATCAACCCAATGATAACATACTATGTGATAGTATATATTGCAAGATTTTTATGATACGAATGTTTGCTCCTATTTATGAAACGAACGAGTTTGCAATACCAACTATTTCAAATGTCAAATAGAGTTTATAACGAGGTCGAGACAACAGCTAAACGCTGTTGCTCACCAAACCATTAGTGATAACAGCATAATTTACAAATTCAAAATATATAGGTATATGATTGTATGTGCAATAACTATTATACTCATAGCGATTTTACTCTCGCTATTCTTGTTTAGGAAAAAAAAGTACAGTATCGGAAAGAAAATAATATTGATAGTATGCTTTTCGATAGGCATGTATATTTTGTTCAGTATCATTATGCTGCTATATTTCTTCTTAGGTGATTTCTCCGCAGAAGAATTATGGTAAAAATATCACTGACAACGCAGGGTAACGGCAAGCCGTTCCCTGCTGAACCATTACCCGCTATAAACAAAGAAAATAGATATGGAAAAAGAAAAGAAAATCGAAACAGCTAAACAAGTATTTAGGAAAATGCTTGTTGACGAGTACGGTATAAAATCAGCCGACCAGTTTTTCTCTACCGAAGGCGAGGCAATGGCTGAAATATACGAGAGTATGAAAATTGAACAAGAAAATTTCAATCTTACAGACGATGAATTGAATAGTCTTTTAGATTCAATTTTCGAAGAAATGTAAATGTAGATAACACGCAGATAAGCAACTTTATCAAGCTGCTATCTGCATTCCATTAGATACAATTAGAAATGAATATACCAACTGCAATAAAGGAAATACTTGTTCATAATCATTGGGACGAGTTTAATTTTCAAATGATGCAGGATTGTTATAAAGACAAGCTAAGACAATCCTATTCAAAGTTTGATTATCCTTTGAATGAAAGGATTATAAGTAAAATTGCTCTATTTTATAACATGAAATTAAAGTTGAACCAGTCTGATATTCTTTATTTCGATTTCAAGAAAATAAAGAAATACAGTCCGGAAGCTATACAAAAACAAGCCTTGAAGTTAAAGGTCAATAAGGTTATTTATTTGGCAGACATTCATCCCGGTTATTTAACCGTATGGTTAGATGAACAAGAGCGAGTGTGGGCTGATTATGACAATCTTATTTATTATTACGGCGGTGATATATTCAGTGGCATTCAAAATATAGTATCAGGCAATATTCTTGAAACTATAAATCTGCATCTAACGATGAAAGATAGCATTTGACGATGCTTCTTTCTATTCAGTAACATCATAAGCGGAGGTATCTGAAAATACGTCAGGACAAGTCATATGAAAAGTGCAGCAGTATCTGGGCTGTACTGTTCCTGATATTGCCGCTTGTCATTCTAATTGTGCTGGGGCATATCGCTGACGGTGAAATGATATGACAATCCATACATTATACCACTGACCTGTGTGAGATTTTCAATCTGCTCCCACTTCGTCATATACTGATTCTTCATACCTGGTTTCATATGTGACATCCAAAATCCTGCCGGTTTCCCCGTCGATGCTGTAACGGGCGTATTTTCTGTAAAAAGGAGATACAGGGTTTGCTTCAGGTTCCTTATCAAAGTCGAGATTAATATCCGCAAGCCATATATTCGTCTTATCATCATATTCCAAACTGAAGAAGAATGCAAATTCTGATGCCGAGACCTTGCGCGACCTTCCATCTGACAAGGAAATAACCTTTTCTCTCTCCAGTATGGACAATATATCCTGTGGGGACATTTTACCGAATTTTTTACTGTAATCCACCTGCTCTGATATATTCCCATTTTCATCATAAAAAGTCTGGATTCCCACCGGCAGATTTGCCACACACTCTACGATCATTGAAAGTCTGCCGTTGCTCCAATACCTTACATAATACTGAGAGTAGGACGGTGACAATGAAAGGACATGTCCGCAAGCCATTTCCCTATCAGTCAAATCCCGTATATCCAACATATAGAACATCCATTCATCTTTTTCGAAAACCGCCTGCAGAGATCCACCTGAAAAAACATCAGCTTCCAACCTGGTGTCCAATATCACATCGGGATATTCCCTCTCACTGGAATAACCGTCCACAGGAACAAGCAAGATTGCTGCCATTACCGCCATGAACAAGGCGGCATATCCTTTAATCCTGTTTATGAATTCCGTATCCATACATCTCTTCATTTATTTGTCTTATAACTGACCTTCAATTCAGCTATCAATCCTGTATTCATACATTCTGTCTCAGTCGTAATAAAAACGGTAAATGCCTATAATTGATACTAAAATACTAAAATGGCGAGAGCGAAGGCAAAACGACAGCGTGAAATATGTATAAATAATCATAAAATGCAACTTTAATATAAGTATATGACTTCTGCTTCAAAAGAAAGAAGCTATATTTATAGAGAAACAGACTGAACCATTAAATTGAATGAATAACATGGTGCCTAAGATTTATTATTTGAATGAAGCATCCACTACAGGTATCTGTATATTGCTCGTATTGAAGTTATTGTTTCCCGAAATCATAGCCGGGACTTGGTTTGTGAGTGCGGTCATCATATTGATGGCCATCATTCTTTATTGTGAAATGAACAGAAAAAAAGAGCAGCGCCCCTTATTGTACACCATGCAGAGGGAACTATTTCTGACTCCTTTTCTCTGGTTTTATTATTATTATGAGAAAGCGCTGTTTATAGTCGCCATATTGTGCTTCTTCACCGATTCCGACGATTCGCCTCTGGTTATGTTCATGCCTTTTATTCTCGGCATATATATCGGATTGAAGGTCGCTGTCAATCTGATTGAATATGCAATACAGAAAGATAGGAAGAACTGATTGTTAATATAAAGGAATAACAAGTGAAATGAATATGGAGAAAGTGATACGTTTCAAGACTATGATCGGATACTGCTACCTGTATCCGGATAGAATAATAATGGCCAGAAACGGCAATCCGGAAGAGGTGAATCTCAAGAACGAGGAACAAAGACTGTGGAAACATCTGGTTTTCTATACCATAACCGGATTGTTGCTCGCGTGGCTGGCCTACATGGACAGAGACCATCTGCCCATGTGTCTGTGGCTGGGGCTGACAAGTGCATGGTTATTGTTCAATGTCTTGAGAAGTATCTTTCAAAAAAGTTCAAGTTCGGCATTAATAGAGCGGGACAAGATTCGTTCTGTCCGGTTCAAGAAAGGAGTAAGATACCTGACACGTTCCCGATTCATCGTTGTCTTCGAAGACAGGAAAGGATGCAACAGAATCAGGTATATCCTTTTACCCGGTTCTCTCAACGATGGCCCGAAAGCAACAGAAGAGGCATTAATAGCCATGCGGGAAGGCGGTTATTATCCGTTTTCGAGCCAAGAAGGATCTCTGACGGGTATAAGGAAATACAATGAAACTTAGGGAAAAGAAAGTGAAACAGGTTAAATTATAGAACAATGAAAATCAAGGAATACGATACCAATGAGCTGCTGATGATAGCCAACAATGTTACCGGAGAATATCCGGAAAAGAAAGTCAGGCAGGCGAAAGAGGAACTGTACCGGCGCGGTGTAGATGACAAGGTGATAGCCGACATCATGGAAGAGAAAGAGGAAGCCTTTATGAAAAGGCTGGATGCCGCCGCCCTTGCGGAGCAGGCACGGCTCGACAAGAAAAGAGAGAAGAACAGGAATGTCAGTTACCGGTGGTGGGAACTGATACCGATGCTTTTGCTTGCCCCGTTTTATATGAACAATGGATTGAGGTGCCTTTCAGGTATGATTCTTCTGCTGCCTGTCCACCTGCTAGGCTGGACCCCTGTTGACTTCAGCGATATGTTCAGGGAACTGAGAAGACTGAAGGAGGAAAAGTATGACCTGAAATTCAAGCAACGGCTTACAGCACTGATTGCAGGAGACCTGCTCTATTTTACCGGAGTATGGTATTACTTTATCAGTCCCAATCTATAATCCTACCAGAAAAAACTGTATTTCACTTATAAGAACATACACCCCATTTCTACAATACAATAAAACCGTGCATTGATTTTTGTCAGGATTTGGAACAATAGTCCAGCGACTCCACGCTACTTTTGCCGGAAAACCATTATAAACCATTAAAACAGAGAAAGATGAAGCTGAGAATTACAGAAGCGGTGCTTGCGGAGGCATACAGGGCAAAAGTGTGCAGGGAACGGATGGAAGAACTGGCGGAGAGCATACGGAAGTCGGTGAAGGAACGGCACTCGCTGCCGAAGATGAGAATACGGCTGGCGGAGTACGGCAATGACACGGAGCTGATGCTGGCGGCAGTGAGCGCACTGCGGAAGGATAAGGAAGCACCGTCGGCAAGGGACAGGGATTTCAGGGCATGGATGCTCATGCTGTGCCGCTCACGCGAGTATGAAGTGATCTGCTACATGTGCAATGAACTGACGGATGCATGGGAACGGAAATACCGGACACGGGAAATGCTGGTGCTGTGCGACGTGCTGCATACACTGAAAGGCCATGCACGTACGAACGAGATGACAAACAGGGTATGCGACTATTTCTTCAGGGAAAGACGCAACAAGCTGTATGGCAAGACTTTCCGCATAGAGGAAAAGGATATGGCATACGCCGAGAGCAGGCTGCCGGAACTGGACAAGGCGGTATTCCGCATGACAGTGAACCACTACAGCCACCGCACATTCGTGGCGGAAGAACTTGCCGGACTGTGCGGCATGGGCTATTCGCTGATGCGGCGCAAGTTCAAAACATACTACGGTATGGGGCCATCGGAGTGGCTGCGCCGGGAGCGGATAAGGCGCATAGAGGAGGATATGGAATACCGGGTGGAACTGCCGCTGAAGGAAGTAGCCGAGCGCAACGCCTTCGGCTCGGCAAGCAATTTTGCGGACTTCTGCCAGAAGCAGACCGGAATGAGTCCGTGCGAACTGAAAGCCATAGGATATGAGAAATGGGAGAAGCGCAGGATGGATTTCTGGAACCAATAAAAACGCGCACTGATTTTTATCAGAATCTGGAACATCCCTTCGGGAAGGTTCCACTAACTTACCGCCTAAAAAACAATCCGAAAATACATGAACAACAATACATTTTCAAGATGGAAGGAATCCCTCCACCTGAAAATCCTGTCGGGCTATCTCATACTGGGACTGCTCGTACTGGGCATCATCACGGCCGTATGGTACGAAAAGCAGGTATTCGAGCAGGCGGAGGCAGAGGAACGCAGCCTGCTCATGCAGCGTGCTGCCGCCAGCGAAGCATACCGGGGACTGATCACACTGTTTCTGGACAATGACCGCGCAATGCTGTGGGACGACTCGGACATGGATACATACGACCGGCGGGAATCGCACACGATGGAGGTGATAGACCGGCTGAAAGGCTACTACGGAGAGCCGGCACAGACGGCAAGGATAGACACGGTAGTAAGGCTGCTGCACGAGAAACGCAGGCTGATCGAGCGGATGGTGGATATGCCGACCACGGCGTACCGCATGGACAGCCTGCTGGAACGCCACCTGCCCGGACTGGAGCAGACGGCATCGGTACGGACAACGACAGTGACGGAACGCACCGAACCGGAAGAGGAAAAGAAACGGGGCGGGCTGTTCGGCCTGTTCCGCAAGAAAAAGAAAGAAGAACCGGCACGCACGACCACACGGGTGAGCACGACGCCCAACACCCGGCACATTGCGGAGATGCGGCGGTTTGAGGAAGAGATGCGTACGGCACTGGCAGAGCAGGAACAGGCATTCTCCCATCTGTCGGACTCACTGAAAATACGCAACAGCATACTGAACCGGAACCTTTCGCGGCTGATACGGGAAATCGGACAGGACGAGACGGAACGCATGGAAGAAAGGCACATGCGGGTGGCGGAACTGAGAGAAACGGCATTCGTACTGATATGCGGCATATCGGCGGCAGGTGTCCTGTGTGCGGTGCTGCTGTATGCAGTAGTCCGGAGGGACATCCGCCGCCGCACCAGAGACAGGAAACAGCGGGAGGAACTGATAGAGACCCTGCGCAGGTCGGTCCGGGAGAATGAAGAGCTGATAAAAAGCAGACAGAACATCATGCAGACGGTGACGCACGACCTGCGCTCACCGCTGACCGCCATCCGCGGCAATGCGGAACTGATACTGAAGGACGGGAACCGGGAGACAACGGCGCTGCACGCGGAGCATATACGGCAGTCGGCAGAGCGTATGGGGGCACTGATGGAGAACCTGCTGGACTACTACCGCATAGACAACGGAAAGGAGACCGTCAGGGTGAAGCCGTTCAGACTGGCGGGAGTGGCGGAAACACTGGAAACGGAGTTTGCCGCACGGATGGAAGAGAAACGGCTGGAGTTCAGGGTGAACAACGCCGCTGACGAGGTGGTCATGGGCGACAGGAACCTGATACTGCGTATCGGCAGCAACCTGCTGTCGAACGCACTGAAGTTTACGGAACGCGGGGGCGTGACACTGACCGCCCTGTATGCCGGAGGGAAATTCACGCTTGCGGTGGAAGATACCGGAGGAGGAATAGACAAGGACAAACGGGAACAGATATTCAAGCCGTTCGAGCGGCTGAGCAATGCCGCCACGCAGGACGGATTCGGGCTGGGACTGTCGATAGTGAAAAGCCTTGCGGAACTGATGGAGGGCAGCATATCGGTGGAGAACATACGGAACACGGGCAGCCGCTTCAGCGTGGTGCTGCCGCTGCCCCAGGCGGAGAAAGCCGGAGAGACAGACCGCAAGGCAGCAGCGAGGCGGACAAGACTGGGCGGATGTTCGGTGTTGTCGCTGGACAACGACAGCATCATACTGGGGATGATACACGACATATTCGTGCAGAACGGTGTGCACTGCGACACCTGCACGAGCACGGGGGAAATGGCGGAGAAGCTGCGCGAGGGACACTATGACCTGCTGACCACGGACCTGAAGATGCAGGACGCAAGCGGCTACGAGGTGCTGGAACTGCTCCGCACGTCGGACATAGGCAACTCACGCACCATCCCCGTGATGGTGGTGACCGGCTCGAAAAGCATCACGAAAGAGGAACTGGCAGGTGCGGGCTTCGGCTCGGTGCTGTACAAGCCGTTCTCCATCGACGAACTGCTGGCAGCCGCGGAAGAATGCATCGGCGAGGACAGCACCCCACGCATAGACCTCGGTCCGCTGTTCGCATACGGCGACAAGAGGCAGAGGCTGGAATGTCTGGTCAGGGAAACGGAGAAGGAAATGGCCGCCATACGGGAGGAAGCGGAAAGGTGTGACAGGGACAGGCTGGACTACTGGATACACCATATCCGCAGCTCGTGGATGCTGATACATGCCGAAGGACCGCTGCAGGAGCTGTATGACGTGCTCCACGGAAACGGGACGGCAGAAGAAATCAGGGAGTGTGCCGGAAAGGTAACCGGTCAGGGCGAAACGATCATCCGGCTCGCCCGAAAGGAAATGGATAGAACGGTATGGGAAGAATAATAGTGATAGAAGACAACCCGGTATTCCGCGACCATGTCTGCGGAATGCTGGAGAAGGCAGGCTACAAGACCCGCACGGCATACGACTGTGCCGGGGCACGGAGGCTGCTGGAGGAACTGGACGATGGGGACATCATCGTGTCGGACCTGCGTCTGCCCGACGGGGAATGTACGGAAGTGCTGGAGCGGATGCGGGAAGCGGGTATCAGAAACCCGTTTGTCATCATGACCGACTATGCGCAGGTCGCATCGGCGGTCAGCTCCATGAGGCTGGGAGCCGAGGACTATATCCCCAAGACCCTGCTGCAGGAAAAGCTGCTTCCGAGGATAAGTGAGCTGGTACGCAAATCGGAAAGAAGGCATACCATGCCCATACTGGAGCGCAGAAGTGCCGCATTCCGGACCATCGACCGGCGTATCTCACTGGTAGCCCCGACGGACATAGGTGTGCTGATACTTGGAGAGAACGGCACGGGCAAGGAACACGTAGCAGAAAAGATACATGCGCAGAGTACCCGGCAGAAAGGGCCGTTTGTCGCGATAGACTGCGGTATGCTGACACGGGAGCTGGCGGCATCCGAGCTGTTCGGATACGAGAAAGGCGCATTTACGGGAGCCATAACCGGAAAGAAGGGCTGCATGGCGGAGGCTGACGGCGGCACGCTGTTTCTGGACGAGGTGGGCAACCTGCCCGCTGAGGTACAGCAGAAACTGCTGCGTGCGCTGCAGACCAAATGCTACCGTCCGACGGGCTGCACCCGCGAACGGAAAGCGGATGTGCGCATCGTGGCGGCGACCAACGAGAATCTGGAGAAGGCAGTGGAGGAAGGACGTTTCCGGCGGGACCTGTATCACCGCCTGAAGGAGTTTGTCATCAAGATACCGCCGCTGCGGGAGTGCCGGGAGGACATACTGCCCCTTGCGGAGTTTTTCCGGGAGCTTGCCAACGAGGAACTGGGACGGCATACGGAAGGATTCGACAAGGAGGCGGAAAAGGAACTCATGAGGCGGATGTGGGCAGGAAATGTGAGGGAACTGAAACAGACGGTGCGTTCCGCCGTCCTGCTGACGGAAGGAAGGCTGATAGGAGCCGACAGGCTGGAAGCGGAAAGTACGGCACAGGCAGGCAGCTCCCTGCTGCTGAAAGACGGGAATGAGGAAAGGGAACGCATCGTGCGGGCACTGGCACAGGCGGACGGGAACCGCGAAGTGACTGCCGGACTGCTGGGTATCAGCCGCACGACCCTGTACAACAAGATGAAAGAATACGGTATCATGCAGAAAAAGAGCGAAAAATGAGAAAATCTCGACTGAAAATCCTATCTTTGCATGAACATAGGAGAAATACGGTACGGAGAAACACGGTTTCCCGTACCGACTAAGATATAGTATAGAATAAGACCGCAAGGCGTTTCGAGCGAAAATCTGGTAAATTGGAACTACAGAGGCGATTGTGTGATGCTTATGCTATGCCTGGGCATAGCGTGCATTCACATACTCTCTGTAAAGGCTTTACCAGAGCCGTCGCTTGAAAGTAGTGTGAATTGCACGCTACTTTTTTTATATACGGTTTCCGGTCGCAACAGAATGACCGCTATGGCAAAAGTCCGATTACTCGCCGTCCTGACAATGGACGGCTGTCCGGCAGAAACAACCGGTCTGTCCGGGCGATGGCTTGGTTCCGACCAGTACGGGATAGGTGCGCTGAAAGAGGCTGCCACCTGCGTCCTGACAGAAGACACGTCGCTTACACTCCTCTCCAACCGGATGGAAAACACCGGCGATTCCCTGAACTATCTGATAGAAGCAACCGAAAAGACGGCAGGTATCATCAACGGCATGATACGGATGCGGCTTGTGGATGAAATCATCCTCTACATGGTTCCCGTCATTGCGGGAAACGGCAGCAGGCTGTTCCAGTCGTCGCTGCCCGAAAGCGAATGGACATGCACGGGAAGCAGACAATGGAAGGACGGCATGGTACGGATAGCCTACGGACGGAAAACACCCCGCCAACGGGTGGTGACGTTCGGAAAATGAACGCCCGGTACGTTCAAAAAGTGAACGTACGTTCAGATTCTGAACAAAAAATGAGGCGTCGGGAGAAGCTCCAAAAAATATTTTCAGCAAATATTTCGCTGAATATCAGTGAGATATATCCATGCTTAAAGAAAAACACTCCCGCAGGACCGCTATTTGTCCCATAGTTTTATGTGCGCACACTTCAAACCAAGTGTAATAACATAAAACTGAAAGAAAATGGAACACCTCATATTGACAGAAACAAGTTTTTTCAGACTGATAGGCGGCAGTGCCTGCAATGATGAAATACAGGAGTCCTACAACGGATTCATATCGGAAGTGGTATCACTCTGCAGTAACATGTCGAACCCGGAAAACACATTCTTTGCCCTGAGCTTTGCAGAAACAGAACTTCAGTTCCATGATACGCTGCAGACTGAAAATACCGGGAACAACAGGAGCATCTATGTACGCAAGGCATTATCCTTTGTACGCAAGATGCTGGAATATATCGGTCAGATCCGCAGCGGACAGGTGCATACGCCACAGGTGGAACGTAGAAAAGAGAAAAAGAACAGCCAGCCCCTACAATGGACAGGCAATGCCATAGACCTTGTTGAAATCATATACGGCATCCATGAAATGGGATGCATCAACAATGGGGAAATCCCGCTGAAACAACTTGCTCCCATACTCTATTCTTTCTTCGGAGTTGAAACGAAGGACTGCTACAGATTCTATACCGACATCAAACGGAGAAAGACCATCAGTCACACGCATTTTCTGGAGCAGATGCAGGAACGCCTCAATGAAAGGATAAGGCGGGACGAGGAAGCGGAACTGAAAAGAAGATAAGATACACCAAATAATAATATAAGACAGACGGGACAGGCAAACAATCTGCCCCGTCTGTCTTTTTATACATTATACAATATCATTTCTGCAAAAGGTGGCTCAGGTTCTCGTCACCCGCAATACGCTCCAGCTCGTCGGCGACAATCTTTTTCACCTCTTCCTTGATGCGGTTATAATTTTCCTGCACCTTTTCCTGCATACAGTCATTGCCGTTCTCGTCGGTAAAATCCGTAATGACGGGAATAGGCCTGTAAGCCTTCGTTTCAGCCGCCACCTTCGCATTGTCCACGACAATCTCCGCATGGAAAATCTTCTGTTCGATACGTTCGTTGAAATTGTCGGACACCGAACCGACAAACATACCCTGCGTCAGGCCGGAAATCTTGCTCGGCGGGATAAGGCTGTCCATCTGCGTGTTAATGGAGGTGGAGACGTCCTGCCGGTTGATGGATATGGACTGACGCTTCTGCAAGACCTTTCCGAACCTCTCCGAAAGCGTCTTGGCGGTTTCACCAACCACCTGACCGGAGAAGATGTTGCCGACAGTGTTCATCACCACCTTCGCCTCCTTGTCCCCGTAATCACGTACAAGCTGTGAGAAATCCTGAAATCCCAGACACACGGCGACCTTGTTGCTTCGTGCCGTGGCAATCAGGTTGTCCAGCCCCTTGAAATAGATGGTAGGCAGCTCGTCAATAATCACCGAAGACTTGAGCATACCCTTCTTGTTTATCAGCTTGACGATACGTGAGTTATACAAACCCAGTGCCGCACCGTAGATGTTCTGACGGTCGGGATTGTTCCCGACACACAGGACTTTCGGCTCTTCAGGGTTGTTGATGTCGAGCGTAAACTCGCTATCACTCATCACCCAGTACAGTTGCGGCGAAATCATGCGTGAAAGCGGGATTTTCGCCGATGCAATCTGACCCATCAGCTGCTCGGCAGCCCCTCCCAGCCATGCATCCATAAAGGGACTGAGGTAGTTCTCCAGCTCCGGGTATGAAGTAAGGATGGGGAAAATGTCCTCGTACCTGCGGTTCAGGAACTCGATGGCATGGGGAAAGGTACAGTATCTACCGTTCTGATAGATTGTAGGCTCGGCACTCGGCGCCTTGCCGCATTTCTGCGGTAGGTTTCCGAGAGCCTGCCCCCGAACCG
>CALUYR010000274.1 GCA_944325045.1 Candidatus Gastranaerophilales bacterium | reverse complement strand
GTTGATGGATGGGAACAAGAAATCTGATGGCTTGGTTCCTATGTCATTGGCTGTATAGTGCATTATAAATCGTTAATTCCTGCAATACTCGGAAGTTCATTTTCTTGATTTTTAAGAGGGTGAATGCTATTGAGTGCTTACTTATTTTAGGCGTACCGCGCCTATAATGCAGGGGAATGTTGGAATTAGATGCTTACGTGCCAACCATGTCATGGACGAAAAGTTGAACACACTGAAGGATAAGTTATCTACCGCCCATTTCAAGAAAGATTTGCTGGAAGTAAAGATAACCAAGAGTCGTGCCGAGCTTGTCCACGCAAATGTTCCTTTACAATCTCCAAACATCACTATCTACCTATAACCCTCAGTAAATACTGTGGGTTATGGATATGTACTTATGGGTTGGATGCTTATATAAATCCTATATACAATGATAACCATAAAGAATAAAGCTGATTGTTGTGGCTGCAACGCTTGCGGTGACGTGTGCGCCTATCGCGCTATCACCTTTAAGACCGACATCGAAGGTTTCTGGTATCCTGAGGTTGACACTTCCAAGTGCATCGGTTGCGGTCTCTGTGAGCAAGTATGTCCTATGATTCATGCAGAGGAGTTGAAGAGAAATGATTTCGAGAAACCGGAATGCTGGGTGGCTAACCATAAGAATATAGAAGTCAGATTCGATAGTACCTCGGGTGGAATGTTCACCGCTTTTGCAAATGCCATTTACAAGGATGGTGGATACGTTGGAGGAGCCATCTTCAATGAAGATTTTTCGGTCAAGCAGTTGATATCCAATAATCCAGAGGATTTGAAGGTCTTGCGTAATACCAAGTATATCCAAAGTGATTCGCAAGGTTTCTATAAGGAAGTCAAGAAGCTGTTGATAGCTGGTGAACAAGTTCTGATATGCGCACTTCCTTGTCAGGTAGCCGCATTGAAAGCTTACTTGCGTAAAGGATATGAAAACCTGATAACAGTAGACTTGTTTTGTCGAGGTATCAACTCGCCGAAGGTCTTCCGAAAGTTCTTGGACTATCTTGAAAGCAAATATAACTCTAAAGTGGTTTATGTTAAACCTAAAAGCAAGGAACTTGGCTGGAAGAAATTAACATTGAAAGTGGTCTTCGAGAACGGAGAGACCTATTACGGAACGCATGACATTGATTTTTTCACAAAAGCATTCCTTCAGTCCAATTGTATCACGCGCCCCTCATGCTACGACTGCCCTTTTAAAGGATTCCCACGCATAGCGGACATTTCTATAGGTGACTTTTGGTACAGAAGACCTTCAGAAGCTGCTAAAATCGATGATAATATGGGCACATCGGCCCTTCTACTCAACTCTCAAAAAGGTAAAACTTTCTTTGAGAAGGTTCAGAAGAAGTTGAAATCTGTGTCGGCTGATTTAGATATTATTGTTGAAGGTAATCCGGCTCTTGTTTCCAATATCGGAAAAGAGAAGATGGATAGAGCAACTTTCTATGACATGTTGGAAAACAAGGACTTTGGAGAAGTAGTCAATACCCTTTTCCCTGAGAAATTGCCTTTCAAACAGAAATGTATCAACATGGCTAAAGTGATGGTGCATCAGCTACGTTTCGCTCAATTCCACGTAAAGCCTATGGTGGAGTTTATAAAGCTGAATTTCTTCCACAAGGGCATTCATAATGTATCATTGGCGCACAAAAGAGTAATCTATATTTCATCATATTGTGACTTAGAGATTTCGCCAAAAGCATCTTTGGTGTTAAAAGGATCACTGGAAATAGGAAGATCTGTTTATAAAAACACGAAGACTGAAACCCGAATTAGAATGCAACCTGGTGCTAAGTTTAATCTTGATGGTGACTGGTCCCTTGGTTATGGCGGCAACATCGAAATCTTTTCCACGGGTGAGTTGACTGTTAAGAGAGGGCCTTGGACGAACATCAATTTCTGTGTCATTTGCCAAAACAAGATTCTTTTGGATGAATGGGCGATGATAGGACGCGATGTGACCATTCGTGACAACAATGGTGGACACGATGTAGGTATTTATGGCTACAAGAACTCTTTACCTGTCAAAATAGGTAAGCACGTGTGGCTCACTTCGGGTGTCACAGTCATGGCGGGTGTCAGAATTGGCGATGGAGCCATCGTCGGTGCCAATTCAGTAGTGCTTAGTTCTTTGCCGGCTCATTGCGTAGCCTCAGGTTTTCCTGCCAAAGTCACTCAAGAAAACATATTATGGAAGATGTAAATTTGCTGAACATGCAATATCACCATGTGGGATACGCAGTAAGAGATTTTACGGAAGCTGTCCAGTTCTTTTCAGAATTAGGTTATGTAAAGATTGCGGAAGTGTACGACCCTGAGCAGAATGTCAACGTCTGCGTATTGGAAAACGGTACATTCCAAAAGATAGAACTGCTTTCTCCTTTTGATGAGAACTCACCGATTAATGATATTTTAAAAAAGTCCGGACCTACACCCTATCATTTGTGTTATGAAGTGCGCGATATGGAAGAGGCTATAAAGGTTTTGCGGGCAGAAAAGTTTATGGTGGTTGCTAAGCCAAAGGTGTCCAATGCCTTTAATGGCAGGAAGGTTTGTTTTCTCTATAATAGGAACATAGGTTTAATTGAAATTATAGAATCATGAATAAGTTATCAGGAAAAACAGCCATTATTACGGGGAGTAACCGTGGTTTTGGCAGACGTATGGTGGAACTTTTTGCATCTGAAGGAGCAAATATCATAGCGTGCTGCCGCGAAAAGAATGAAGAAACAGAGCAGGCCTTCAGTCAAATAGCCAAGGACTGCGGTGTGGAGATCCATCCAGTTTACTTCGACTTAAAAAGCGAAGATGCTATCAAGGCAGGGCTAAAAGAGATTAAGGCACTGAAAATGTCTATAGATATATTGGTGAACAATGCTGGCGTAGGACATTTAGCTATACTTCCTTTTATTCGCATGAGCGAAGTGAAAGACGTATTTCAAGTGAACTACTTCGCCCAACTACAAATCACGCAGGGTATGTTTTCGCTGTTATCCAAGTCCAAAGGCTGTATTATCAATATGGCTTCCATTGCCGCCATTGACGGTGAGGCAGGCAATGCTGTCTACGGTGCTACCAAGGCATCAATGATACTCCTCACTAAAGTGCTGGCCAAGGAACTGGCATCTGTTGGTGTGCGCGTAAATGCTATTGCGCCGGGGCTGTCCGAAACCGACTTTGCAGAAAAGATGGGCGACAAAGCCAAAAACTCAATGATGGAAACTTCCCTGTTTGGTCGTCTGGCCACAGCCGACGAGGTGGCACACACAGCCCTGTTTCTGGCCTCAGACGATGCTTCGTTTATCAATGGCCAGGTTATCCGCGTAGACGGCGGCATGAGGTAATGCATTTATTTTACCCTATATAAAACAAAAAACAAGAACAATTATGGAAGTAAAAGAGAAAGTGATTGCCATCATGGCAAAGAATTTTGAAGTGACTCCCGAAGACATCATCATGGAGTCAAGTATCGGCGATTTTCCCAAATGGGACTCGCTAGGCAACCTCGCTCTTCTGCAGGAAATCCAAGACGAGTTTGATATCGAACTGGAACCTGAAGATATCATCGACCTCGAAGATGTGAATGACATCATCAACATCGTAAAAGAAAAAACGAAGTAACAATCATGGTCATACTGGAGGCATTACATAACCACGCACAACACATCCCCGCTAAGGTGGCCCTCATTGAGGGCAGCAGGGAGGTAACATACGCTGCTCTGTGGGACAATATCGTTCGCGCAGCCAATTATTTTTCGGGTATCGCAGAGAGAGGTTCGAAGGTAATGCTCTCGGCCGACAAGAGCGTTGATTTCGTATTTGCATACTTTGGTGCTCATTTGGGCGGGATGACCACCATACCTGTCGATCCTTCGGTCAACGAGCTGAGACTGCAGCGTATCCTTGATTCCGCAACTCCCGTGGGTATTTGGGGCAAACTCCATGCCGGCAGTGCGGGTCGTGAAGTGAAGCCTTTCCCCGTCCTTGACAATGCAGACGCTTTGACGCACGACTATGTGATGCCTTCTGAGTATGATGTGGCCGATATCCTATTTACCACTGGCACTACGGGACTACCCAAAGGCGTGATGCTTACGCAGCGCAATGAGTTGGCTTCAGCCGTTAACATTAATCACTTCATCGGCAACACCAGTAATGACATCGAATTGCTTGCCCTGCCCATCAGCCACTCCTTCGGACTTGGCCGCCTGCGTTGCATGCTGCTCCAAGGTGCCACTATTGACCTGTTGGGCAGTTTTGCCAGCATGAAGAAGTTCTTCCGAGAGATGGACGATCGAGCCATTACAGGCTTCGGCATGGTGCCTGCCAGTTGGAGTTATATCCACAAAATGAGTGGAGAACGCTTGGGCAATTACGCGGCCCAACTGAAGTATATTGAGATAGGCAGTGCTCCGATGAGTATGGCAGACAAACACCTGCTGATGGAATTGTTGCCCAGGACAAGAATTTGCATGCATTACGGCTTGACAGAAGCCTCGCGCAGTGCGTTCATTTGCTTTGGTGAATCAATGGATCACTTAGATAGCATAGGTCGCCCCACGCCCGGTGTCGAAATCAAGATATTCGCTGAAGACGGTAGCGAGGTGGCTTGTGGAAGTGAGGGCGAGCTGTGTGTCAAGGGCGACAATGTTTGCTCGGCTTATTGGGGTGATGCCGCCGAAGAATATGCCGCATCGTTCTTCTGCGGGTATTTCCGCACTGGTGACTGGGGGTATCAAGACAGTGAAGGATACTTCCACCTGATAAGCCGCAAAAAAGAACTGATAAACGTGGGAGGAAAGAAACTCAGCCCACTGGAGGTAGAGGAAGTGATAGATGCCATGGAGGGTGTGAGCGAATCGGCCTGTGTGGGCGTGAAAGACGATGTTATGGGCGAAGTGGTAAAAGCCTTTGTAGTTCGGACATCCGAAAGTGTGACTTCCGACGATGTTATAGCCACCGTGCGCTCAAAGTTGGAGGGTTATAAGGTGCCTGCCAGTGTGAAGTTTGTTGATAATTTGCCCAAGACTGCCTCAGGCAAATTGCAAAGGTTATTATTAAAATAAGATATATGGAACAGATAACCAATATAGAGAGATTATTTGATTTCGATGTCTACGGCCATTGTGCAGAGAGTGAACAGACATTCATGTCTGCCTTGCGCGATGAGTTGGTATTTCACTATGAGCACAATGAGCTGTATCGATCCTTCTGCACTCGCAAAGGCTTTGACCCTCATGGTGAGTTCTCCATTGAGGATATCCCGCCCGTTTCAGTCAGCGTATTTAAGAATCTTGGTGCTACACTTAGCTCCGTTTCGACTGAAGAAATTAAGCTGAAGTTGCAGTCATCGGCTACATCGGGGGTGCCCAGCACGGTGGTGGTTGATAAGACCACGGCCAAACGCCAGTCGAAAGCCATGGTCAAGGTGGTGCAGCACTTCATTGGACGCAAGTCCAAACCTTTCCTTGTGATGGATATCGATCCCCACACGGAATATCGCAACCTACTTGGTGCGCGTTTTGCTGCTGTAAGTGGTTACCTGAAGTTTGCCAACAAGGTGGGCTACTTTTTAAAGGCCGATGCCAATGGCGTGTCCTATTTCGACGTGCAAGGTATGAAGGATTTCCTCACGGAGATAGGCGATGAGCCAGTGGTGCTCTTTGGTTTCACCTATATACTCTATGCCAACGTCATCAAGAACATATCCGAAGCTGCCATCGACATCAAAC
>CALUYR010000273.1 GCA_944325045.1 Candidatus Gastranaerophilales bacterium | reverse complement strand
CACGTTCGGCACGGCACTCGTGGAAATACGCACGGATTTTTATGATGTCCCTGTTTCGGTATTGGAAGAAGTTTGGTTGTTGATACGATGTTCAGGCAAAGGTGGAGAAAAGTGAACTCTTCCTAAAGTTTCGCAAGGATTGTAGGTATTTACAAGGATTTCCGTATCTTTGCCCTCAATTCAGACTTAATTTAAAATAGTTGGACGAATGAATGGCTTACCTTTTCAATCGGTAGAATACAGACAATACAAAAACACGTTTTTGACACGTGTTTTGTTGTCGTTGGATTATGACACTCCTACTAGTGTGGCTGACGAAGAATTGTTATCACGGTTGAAAAACTTTGCAGAGGCTTATTTCCAGTTAGAAATAGGAAAGTGTTCTGATTCATTTAGGAACGTGCAGTTTACAAGAAATGATGGCGCACAGGTTTTTATGCTGTCAAGACATAATGCGGCAGTGATATTGGATGGTACAAAATATGTGAGTTATACAGATACAGCACAACCTCAATTAGAGAAACTCTGTGATTTTGTGGAAAAAGTAATAGGTATTGGTAAGGTACGACGTTTGGGAATACGCAAAATTAATATGTGGCAGTTCAAAAATGATTTGGGAACACCTTATCCAGCAGAAAAAGCACGGGAGTTTGTATTACAAGAGAGTATAAGGAATGTCTTATCTTCGAAGAACCTTTTAGATGAAGAGCGTAGGATTCCTGAGTTTGTGAAAAAAGAGTGGCAGAATGAGTGTGACAGGTTAGTGCTGCGAAGTGCTTATTTGCTTGAACCTAAGGCGTATGGAGTCTCCCGTTTGGTGCTGGATACTGCACGTATAGTTGAAAGAGATGTTTCAGTGAAAGAGATTTCTGTTGTGGCCAAAGTGATGAATAAGGATTTGTATGATGCTTATTTCGGTTGTGTGAATGCGGATATTGTCAAAATTATGGAGGGCTTGGAAAATGGGGCGAAATGAGTCGATAGATATTTTGGAAAAAGGGGCTGTAGACAGATTGTATGAGGCTCCTTCCTGTAACAATAGTGTCTATATCACCATAGGGAAAGGAGGAATACGGCTTGCGACATTAGTTTCGGTAATCTCAGTTTCGTCGGCTTTTTCTGCTGAATGGCCATCTTTGGATAGGATAGATGAGTGGGATTATTCTTCTCAGACTCATGTCCTGGAAGAGTATTCATTAGGTGGCGGACTTTCCTTACAGGTTATCCCGAGTTACGAGGAAGGCGTATTTTTAGTTTCTTCTGGTATGGAAGCGGAAACTATGGCTGATAGGAATTATCGTTTGCTATCGCTTTGTCGTTCACTCAAACATTACGGGGGTGATAATGTGCCTGATGTCCGAGAATTAGTGGATAACTTCCTTGATAAGCTTGCCGATGTAGCTTTTACAGATGATATTGTACAATATGATGCAGAAGGAAGGAGCATAACTGCCCGATTGAATTTGGGATGGGATTATGATGTGTCTGTGACTCGGTTCGCCAATGAAGCGAATGTGTTCTTTTCCTTGTTTCACGGTCGTAAATTATTGGTCTGTGACGAGATGGACTTAGACAATTTAGTGGAAAGTCTGAATAATGTTGTAGCTAAGCTTTCTGCACATGCCTGACGAATATCCGACAGAGATTCTTCCTCAAGATGGTTTTGTGCCGCTGATGGATATCAGGGGGCTGTTGAAAATGTATCCTGCCCTTGTGGCTGTGCGGACGTGTAATGTACCTACTGAAGAGGCGTATGTGTCTTGGGATCAAAATGAAAACAAGAAAATACTATCCGACGAAGCAATAGGAAATTGCGAAGGTCTTTCGATGAATCTGTTAGGCGGATGTTTTGATAAAGATAAACATTCAAGGTTCCGACCATTGGCTGAACGGGCAAAGACGGACTGGCAAGGAGAGAAAGTGCAGCCGGTGGTTAAGGGTGATTATAAACCGATAGAGGGAGAACGTCTGTTCTTTTTCTTTTATGTGAAACAGTGGATGGATCTACCATTCCCGTATCGTTGCGGATTTTCTTCGAAGGCGGATTATGAGAAGGCCAGGTCGGATGCAGAAAAATATGTTTCGGAAAAAGATTTGAAACTGGAAGGAGAAATCATTGGCGTGTTTGAGGGGAAAGGGAAGCCTGTTAAAGTCTTGGCTACTGCTGAGGTGAATCATCATCCAACTCCGATGAATTATTGGCATGTTCAGATGGACTGTAGGAGAATAGGACAGTCTAAAGGTGAGGCCACAGGAAGTGAAATTAAGAAAATAGGGCGAATGCTGAAAGAAATAGTATTGAGAAATATTCAAGAAGCAGGATTCGTTTATTACCATATCCATCCTCGGTATTATAAACAGCATCCAACCTTTCTGGATTGTTGTTTGGGCTATTTATATAGTTTGAAAGATGGGTTGAATAAGAAAGAATGTGAGAAATTTATGCGCAGTCTCCCTTTGATAGACAATATGAATGAAGTTCGGAATCCTTTTGCATAGGATACAACGTTCTAAAACGCTGATATATGGATTTCTTGATAACATTCTTTTTATCTCTAAGAGTTTTGTCTATCATACAGGCATAAGAATCATTGATTTTTATGTAAGTTTGCATGTGGGGGAAAAAACGATGGAACAGTTACGCAAAGTGACTGATGAGCAGTTGCGCATGATATTTGCCGCTTCGTGCATTAAGGCAGCTGCAGGCCATATCCTGACAATTATTTAATTTTCCAATGAATATTCTAATTACCGGAATCCACGGCTTCGTGGGTTCCAACCTTGTCATGTCCTTACGGGATAAGCATACCC
>CALUYR010000272.1 GCA_944325045.1 Candidatus Gastranaerophilales bacterium | reverse complement strand
GTCATCTCAGACATAATTTCCTGTGCATGATCCTCAATACCACGAATATATTTTCTTGTAGTATTAATATTGGAGTGATTAACCATAATTTGAGCCATAACAACTCCATGATTCATAGCAACATCAGTAATAAATGTTGATCTTAATGTATGATTTGACACCTCCCCTTCATATCCTACTTTACGAGCCATTCTCTTTAACATACTGGAAATACAATCGGCTCTCATTTTATTTCCTTTATTTCCTACAAACAGATTTTCAACTCCTGTTTTACGGACTTTAAGATAATTATTAATATATTCCTGACACTGCTGATTTAAACTCAATTTTCTCTATTTTCCACCTTTGACTTTGAGCGTCAGGTGTTGTGGGTCAGACATATAGTCCTGATACCGAATGTCAATTAACTCTTGAACTCGAATACCTGTACTTAAATAGAGTGCAATAATAGCCTTATCTCTAGGATTCTTAGCGACATTTAACATTTTTAATGCTGTTTCTCTATCAAGTGCATCTTTTGGTTTATTAACGACTCTGGGCGCACTTAATTTACTTGCAGGATTATTTGATAATATTTCTACTTCTTCTAAAAATTTAAAGTAGCTTTTTATTGCTTTTATATATAACGCTTGTGTTGCTGTTGAATAATGTTTCAGAGTATTCTTCCACTCTACTAAATCAATTCTTTTAATATCATGGATGTCTTTTTGAACATATTCTTCCATATTATTAATACCCTGTAAATAACTAATTTGAGTTTTCTTACTTGAAAAAGTATTTAAAAATGTCTGTTTATAATTCTTCATGTTTTTTGTCCTCCCTTTAAGACTATTATACCTTTCTATTTCCTTAATGTCAAGCTAAATTTTATAATTAGTTATTATAACTTCAAAAGAAAGATTTTAAATATTGAATCTAATATTTTATATTTTCCTCCAATATAGTTTAAAGGGCTTTTAATATATTGTGTCATTTTCCTCTGAATTTTTATCTCCTTTTTCTACTAAGGTAACAATTCCTTTAAATTTTTTCGCTTTTTCTTTATTCGCATATTTAGCATAACTTGTACTAGGTGCCATATTACAAACATAACAGATAGAATTGTCTTGCATATGTAAGTTTTCAGTAAATACTATATGTATATTTGATTCTTCTATCATAGTAACTTGTTTCCCATAAATAATATATCCCATACTTCCCTCATGAAATTCACAATGATTTACAACACCACGAATCCAAGATTGACCATAAAGTATACAATTCAGTCCCGAATATTCACTAATACAATTTGTCTCACCTGCTAGAATCAATACAGGTTTAAATTTATTTTTAATTTTTAAAGTATGTTTCGGATCTAAATCAACATAAACACAAATATCTTCTACATTTTTAAATTGCATTATTTCTTTTTTGGTTTTAGCTAATACAATAGGATATCTTTTAATTCGTTTTTTAATTTCTTCGTCTACTATTTGAGATACCATGTCTTTTTTAAACCATTTTTCAATTTCATTTTTCATTTTTTATATATTCCTCCAAATAATCTATAAAACGATAATCTCCATAAAAATTTAAAGCTTTATCATCTATATATACATCAGCATGAATTTTTGGACTTGGATTTTCTACTTTGATATTTTTAAACATAGGGTGCTGTGGACTTTCATTAATATAATCAAAATGAATTTCATTGTTTTTACAATATTGCACAGCTTCGTCTAAAAAATTTCCTAATTCGTTATTACTTCTGCAAGTCCATAAAACAAATATAGGATTGAAACCATGTTCTAAAATATATTGCTCAATGTTAACTAATCTAGTTTTAATATTTGGAACCAATCCTGCTTTTGTAATATTAGGAAAAGCATTGTTAGCAATCGTACCATCAAAATCAACTGCCACTGTGACGTACTCCCACCTCCTACGCCAATAGCTAAGAGGAGGGGGCTTCTCGTTTCTGCGTTCACAGCCGGAACGGTCTTACACGAACTCCACGAGCGTGATTTCCCGTGCGCCCCACGGTACACTGTCTCTTTACGCCGACAGCAGGCGTTTTCCTTCTCGTTTTAGATTGATTGCGGCATTAATGTCCCGATCATGATGGACTCCACACTCCGGACAAGTCCAAGAACGGTCTGCTAAAGTTAGATCGGACTTGAGAAATCCACATTCCGAGCAAAGCTGAGAACTTGGGAACTCGGACTTAACTTTTACCAGATACTTCCCTCGATCTTCCAGTTTGTATGCAAGCATCTGAGTGAATTTGTGCCACTCGTTGTCCAGAACATATTTCCCCATCCCTTTTCGAAACGAACGATTCAACAAATTCGTGACTTCTTTCATAGACAAGTTTTCTACGCAAACCACATCGTATTGATCGGTAATTTTGGTAGACAGCTTTTGCTGATAGTCCTTCCTCTTGTTCGCTACTTTCTCGTGGAGACGGGCCACGTTCTGACGCTGTTTTTCATAGCGTTTGCTTCCTCTCTTCCTTCTGGAAAGAATACGCTGTTCTTTTGCAAGTTTCTTTCTTGCCTTCCGGTAGTTTTTCAGAAAACGTTCTTCCGTCTGTAGTTCCGGTTCGGACGATACAAACATTTTGGACACAGAAAAATCAAGGCCGATATACTTCTCCGGCGTCACGTTCGGTACTTGGTTCTCATACTCGAACAGAACGCTTACAAAGTATTTCCCACTGGCTGTTTTACTCACCGTTGCAGATTTCAGGACATATCCATCTGGAATTGTTCGATGTTGCCGGATGCGAACTACCCCAACCTTTGGCAACTGAATTGCCCCTTTCAGAAGCTTGATATTCCCGTTCACAAGATTGGTCGTATAGGAATGACGGCCGCCGTGTTTGGGCTTGAAGTTCGGATGTCCCGCTGTTTTTGAGAAGAACCGATCCCATGCCTGATTCAGATGATTTTGTGCATTGATAAGTGCCAGACTGTCCACCTCTTTCAGCCACGGATAGTCCTTCTTATATGGTGCCGGAGTCGGTCGGAGCCGTTTTCCGGTTTCCTCATAATGTGTCATCGTATCCGCTAACATTTGATTGTACACAAAGCGCACACAACCAAAGGTCTTTATAAATAGAACCTTCTGTCCCTGATTCGGATACATTCTGAATTTGTATGCTTTATATGCCATGTGTATTCCTCTCTCGCATCACTTCTTGAAGTGTGCATAACATATGTTTTCTTTTGTTTATCAAATACTCCAACCTCCTGTCTAACTTTCATCTTAATTATCAAATTCAATTTTCCAGTTTATAAGGCACTGAAGAAAAAATGAAAATCGATTTCAAAATCTCCCATTTATCAAATCCCTTATAACAGATTGTAAGGTTAGTAAAATTTTTCAATCTCGATTTTCAATTTTCTCTCAGCACGTTACGAGTATATTATACCATTTATCAAATCTCTGTCAACAGTTTGTAAGGTAT
>CALUYR010000271.1 GCA_944325045.1 Candidatus Gastranaerophilales bacterium | reverse complement strand
TTAACCATATATAATACTTATTATAAAATTAAGAATGTTTATTCTTTTCCCCCCCCTTTTTTTTTTAATTTTAATATTCTAAAGCTAATATATTGTTTTGAAAATAAGCAGGTAGTGTTCCAGTACCAGAAGAACTGTTATAAACATTAATACCTAATACCGTACCTGCCGACACTTGTCTGATCATTATAGGTAAATTTAACATCATACCCCCTGTACCTACACTTCGTCCTGTAGCCCATGGGATTGTACTCCCTTGATCATCTATATATTGAACAAGTACTAAATCATTTGCGCTTAAACCCGAATTCAAATAAACACTTCCGGTTAATAAAATAGTAGTAGTTTTAAGAACTAATATTTGTCCATATGCACTCTTTTGAAACACGTTTCCTCGAATACTTATTTGTTCATTATGATAAATTTCAGTAGGTGTAGAACCAATAGTTTGTTGTACATTAGGTATTAATTGAATACAACTTCGTTTTGAAGTTAAAAATGTATCCATATAATCTTGTATTTGTGATATTAAATAATTTGTACCATTTTGATCTAAATATTTTGGCATATTGTTTATACCCCTTTCTAGGGGTCAGGGGGTAGTACCCCCCCCCCTGTAAATTAATATTTTAAGTTATTTAATCACTAAGTCTTACATACCACATTTTAGTGACACTAGAAGTTGTGGTCGCTTGAGTAGTCTGTGCTGTGAAATCTATTCCTGTTTCAGGCTCATCAATATGTGCAATACCAACTGGACACAGCCCACTTCCCCCGTCACAATTTCCTCTTACCAACCAAGAGGCTTGTGCTGTTGCTCTAATTAAAACCGCTGCTGCTATATTTGCATTAGATACTGTTATTTCAAATATAGCACCAAATATATATAATCCTGTGCTACCAACTGTAAAACTGCCTAATAATGTTTGTGTATTCGCAGGTATATTAATACCTTTACAACTTTTTATATCATATTCTAATAGGGGGGGGTATAGTTTGAAATTTCTTCTTGAATTTTTTGAACCAAATATTCTGTTCCTATATCGTTTAAATATTTAGGCATCTTGCTCCTCCTTAATACTATCTTGTGGCTCAACAGACATTTCACTTATAGTATTTACTACACTATCAACTTGCTCCTGTTTACTTTCTTTTTTTCTAGTACGAGTTTTAGGTTTCGGCTCATATCTCTCTGGATGGAATAATATCTCAAGAGTATCAATAATACGTCCATTTTTTTCTGCCCAGAAATATACTCCCAAAAGATATCTCATAGACCCTTGAGGAATTTTATCAAAGCGTCCTATCATTTGTCCTGTAGTCACTTTTTGTCGCTCATTCATCTTATATATAGGTAATAGACCCTTATAATAGAACACAATACCTTTGTATGTATCTAATTTCCAAGCTTGTTTCTCTTTACTAAAACTCAAAGTTCCATCACATACTGCAAATACCATTCTACGGCTCTTTTGTCTATCGCCCAATAGTAGTACATTGTTAATGTTTTTAAAAATTTGTATATCTTCAACTGGCATTGTTTTTACCATGTAGATTCACTCTCCTTATCTTACAGCTTCACTTCGATACAAAACATATTTAACAATATTATCTGTATTTGACTTCTGATATACCAACAGAAAAATATCTCCATTTATATTATTTCCATATAGTGGTTGTATTACACTAGGTTGTGCCCCATGATTAATCTGTACATTATCTGTAACAATTCCATTCGATAATGTAATTCCCAATGGTACTAATTGGCTATATATTAAATCTTTTGCCGCACCAGATCCTTCCGGTATGTAATAGATACCTGCCATACATGCATCTTTTTCAAAGACAGGCGTACCTAACAATACGGTAACATCATAATTGCTATTGATATTGCTAGTATTTAACCTATCAGCAACAAAATCATTAAGTGCCATAAAAGCGTAGTAATTATTATATACCATATAAGCACCTACTGTAGTCATCTCAGCTTTTCCTAAGATATAATTTTTGTTTAAGTTTGAGTCAACTATGTTACTGAAACTAATACTATTATTATCTTCTACAGTAATTAAAGCAACACTATTGCCTGCGCCCGACCTTGAATGACGCATACCGTAATAACCTGTACCTGAACTTGATATTAGACTTACATATAAATCAGTATCTACAGTAGTCACAGTATTATTAATTAGACCATTATCTATATCACCTACTCCAAATATGGTATGCCCCCAAACATTATTTCCGCTACCCCTGCTTTTTAAATTACAATTACCAAAATAAAACAATACTTCTCTTTGATTAGAAACAATACCTGCAAAGCAAGTTGAATCTAACTGAGTAAATTTTCCTAACGCAAGTTCTCTGTATGTTTCATTTAACATATATAAGCTATGTCCCATAGGAGTTAAATTATCTGCATTAATTCCTGCCCACCAATATCTGCCACCAATAATTTTAAGATCGGTAACACACTCAGTATCGCTTAAATTTATAGAGATCCAATCCTTTCCATTTATAGAAACACTGATAAATGAAATAGCACTATATCGATAAGGCAAATAAGTAGAACTTCCACCTGAACTTGTCACTCTTTCCCATTCTGAAGGTGTTAACATACCTCCTATAGCTAAATACATTGGTAAAAGTGGGGAACCAGTTGATACACTAGAATCCATATAAGGACTACTAATTACCTTTCTAATATAAGGGAACGTAGAACTTCCACCTATACAATAACGCCCACTTCTTAATTCAGTTGCATCATTTATATTAGGTTGAAAATTGTTATCAAGAGGAATAATATGTCCATCTGACATTACTACTTCTAAATTTCCTACGCTATCTCCAATTACATGAAAAGGTATATAAAAATAAGCTGAACTTCCAGAATATCCACTAGTTTGAGTAGGTATTGTAAAATCTCCGTAGTCTATTAATTCATCATACTCTGGTATATCTTTATAAAAATTTGCACCATAATAAAAAGTATCCCATGAAATTTCACCTAAATCCAAACCCTGTCCAATAGCAATCAGAGGTTGATTTAGTCCCAATCCTGTCATTACCCAATAATATGTTGAGTCACTTATGTAACTATTTAAAGAATATATTTTTTGCATATTAGATGAGTTAACAGCAAAATTACCAGCATGAAAAGCAGGTTCAGAATTAACAAAATCTACACTTACATAATATCCATTTGGCTTTGAATTAGAATCTTGACTAATTAAATACAGTGCATTTTGTGTTACCTCAGTATTAGACTCATCATAACCATCATATCCACTTCCTGTAGTAATACCACAAATATCATATATTAAAGTATATATCTTAGATTGATGAGTATTTACATTATACCCCCAAATCATAGAATCTCTTACCCCGTTATTTAATACTGCAAATATATAGGAATCAGCGGCATTAATCATAAATTGTACTTCTGTGTTAGTATAATTTCCAGTTCTTCCTAAAGATAAAGTCCAATTATTTTCTAAAGTTAATGCTGAAAAATTTCCTTCTTGTACAACACACATAGATAATACCGGAAAATATGGTGTACTACTACTGCTATACCCTGATTCAAATCCTATAATAATATATCCACTACCACTAGAAGATTCACAAAATGCACCATTCACCATTTTACTAACTCGAATATAACTTGTTTTGTTTTGTCCATACATAGGAGGAACATAAGAAGTCAAACTATACTGAATATCTCCCGATGAATCAAGTGAATAAGAAATTTCTACAAAACGTGAACTTTGCACAATTAAATAAGAGTGCCAATCACTACATTTAATAAGTTTTACATTGTTAACAGCACCCGCTCCATCGCTAGTAGTGTCCCAATCTCCAATATTATGACAATTCCACTCCTGACCATTCCAAATATATATAATTGGCGCACGTTTTTCCATGATGATAATAAATCCATTGTCATCAGATTCTACCTCTACATTATCAGGAGAAAGATAAAAAGGAATGTTTAACGTATCTAAATTTCTCCCTCCTGCTGTCAAATGTTCGTCCAAATAATTCATAGCTGTTTGTGCGGTTGTATAAGGTATTTCGTGATGAATCCCATCGGGCTGTAAAGGAGTGGAAGTCATTAAAGAATTTGTATTATCAAAGTCACAAATATCCCCTGTCGTATCAGGATATAAAGATGTATATGTATTTTCTTCTGTTTTATGTTGTATTACAATATCCATAATTACCCTCCCTCCTTAAGTAGTATAGATAAAAGTTTCACTAAG
>CALUYR010000270.1 GCA_944325045.1 Candidatus Gastranaerophilales bacterium | reverse complement strand
ACTTCAATTAATATGTTGGTATTTTTAATATGAAAATCAAAAGGTAATGGTTTTTGATCTCTACACTCATCAATTTTATATTGATAGTCATAATCAATATTATGATTTTGTAACCAAATTTCTGTGGATCTCTCATAAGACGATTTTTTGCTTGAACATTTAGAACACCAACAATTTCCTAACTTCAATCTATTGTATGTAGTATTATAAATTTCACCACATTCACATTGAACTTCCAATATTGGAACTTTATATAAAAATTCACCAGTCCATTTCAATATAGTTACTGGCATATTATTTAAATCACAAAAATGTTGTATATTATATACATAAAATTCTTCATTGGAAGATACAGAAAATCGTTGATGACGTTCCTTTTTTCCCAAATTACCAATAAGAATTTGATAATAATATCCTTCCTTATCTTTACAAATAACAGGAAAATCATTACTTTTATATTCTTTGGATATAACAGTATACCCATATTTAGCAAATCGAGAAACTACATCTTCATAAGGTAATTTATGAGGACATTCCCAACAAATAGGACAATTAATTTTATTCTTTCCCGTAATTGTGTGAAATTTTTTCGTAAATAAAGTACCACATTTACGACATCGAAATTCCAAATCTTGTCTTGTACCGGTAAAACGCTCAGTTAATAATTCAATCTCTGGATTAATTTTCTGACATAATAACTTTATGTTATATAGAGCATAGGGATTTCTAGCGTCAGCTATCATATGCTCTTTATACCTATGTAAATTATCAACCGATATTTTCTTTAAATATCCTTCTTTAGTCCTACACAACATTCGAGTTTTACTATTAACATATTCATGCTCTAATAATTCTAATCCTTTTTCCACAAATCTTTCCCTAACTTCTTCAAAAGTTAATTTATCAGCCATTCCGTTCTTCCCTTCATTCCATAATATTTAGAATCAAAATATACTTTCATATATTTACTGGACTATTTCTTCATCTCAGCACCCTATTGTACTGAGAGTCTATCGTTTCGATTTAAGGGAGTCTCACCCACTGTAACTTACAGCCCTACGGGTATTGTGATAACGTCACCTATGCCCTAGTCTCTTGACACATTCCTATTCGGAACTTCGCGCCCAAGCCACCATTGTACAAACACTTAGGCATTTCTGCCATATGCCATCTTAAGAATTTTTAATAGTTTCCCACATTCACGCTCGCCCTTATTTCATAGCCACGTTGTAGTTTCTTAAGCTTTAGGTTTTACTGGGTTTAGATAGATACATCAACGCATGTCACCATACGTCTAGGCTCAGAGTTTGCCCGTTTTCGCTACTTCTTGCCCTGCGGCAAAAGCTTTATCTGTAAAGTTTTCTAAAGACTTTCCGTTTAAGTCTGATACCTTTTTTAATTCCGTTAAAGAAGCGTCCAAATTTGCGACAGAACCAACCATAGCCCGCACACCTTGACTGGCAGCGTTCATTAAGTCAGTTGAAGCCCCAAATAAAGCAACTTTTCTAGTAATATCAGCAAACTGAGTACCAATACTTTTCAGTCCCTTAAACTGTTTGTTCATATTACTAAAGCTATCATTGACTTGCTTACCCGTTCTTTGAGCAACACTGCCTAAAGCCCCAATCTGATTAGTCGCACCCTTAACACCTTTGCCACCTACATCTAACTTAGCATTTTTACCAAGATCTCGTAGTTGTTTTTGTACATCACTGACATCTAAGACCGCTTTTACTTTTACGGAATATTCACTCATACATATCCCACCTTTCGGAGATTATTTAAAACCTCTATCATGTTCATGGATTACTGCATGACAAATTAAAATTGAATCACTAATATCATCATCATTATATTTAGAATTAGGAGATTTATATACTAATTCTAAATTATATAATAAATTAGCTAAATTCACACTTCTTTCTTTCAAAACATTTCTATGATTTTGATCTTTTGGGATATTACTCAATAATCCCAATTTTTGTCTCCATTTATTTACTTCAACGGGAATGACATTAACGTCTAGTGTCCCTGCCATACCTAGCAAAGCACCATGTAAAGAAAAAAGTTGTTCCAAAGTATTAACATTTTTTATTGTTTTAATTGGAACCTCTAAACAAATCTCTTCAATTTTATTTTCTATTACAATCGGAGTTAACTTGCGCATCATATATAGAACACGCTCTCTCCAATTTAAAACATTGTCAGCTTGTATTTTTCCATAACTTACTAATTCTACATCGTCAAAGATACAATACCCTGTGCAATGAGTACTCGCATCTATTCCCATTCGTTTCATGTCGCTTCCCTTTCTTCTACATCATAGGCATACCAACCGATACCATACATTCATATGCCATCATTCCATATCTGGTTCCCATTGTCATTTCAAAATTTGTCCAGAATGGTCTAGCCATAGTAGTAGGATTACTTGCTCCCCCAAACATAGGCATATGTCCACCAAGACCCTCATTGATCAATTCTAAAAAATTTCCAAATGAAGCCCCTATAGGACTGGAATGTGTCCATGGAAAATCCGACATACTATTTTCACTTGGACTTAATGCGCCCTGATCGTATTCAATCTGTACTTCTGTAGATGTTCCCCCAATTACAGTTTTTGGATACACCCCTTGAGCATCACCAATACCACCGGCCCGAATTGGAACTCCAACACTGGAAATCTCTGTCATAAGTTGTTGTTGCATGTCATCACCTAAAAGATTCCAAGCTTTTTCAACATCTGCTGAGATCATGGCAAGTAATTCAGCATCATTTGTTGCTATTCCCATTTTTCTATCAGTCCTTTAATTTATCCTTCAATAAAATTAACATACTTTGTAATTTTTCCATTGTAGAAGGATTATTTGTAAATTCTTCTAAAATATTTGAAATCTTATCCATAGTCCGCACCATAGTACCTTCTAAAGAAAGTTTCGAATGTACTTCAGCCAAAATTAAAGTAATACCCTGTTTTAAATATGGACACGATTCTAAAATATCATTCCACATACCAGAGTACACAATATCTTCATATACCAACTCTTTATTTTCTTCTTTTTCGTCAAGTATATCAGTACAAGCTACCATAACTTCCCCAACCAAAATTTGTTGCTGAACTAATGGAGAACGAGACTTACAAATATCTCCAACAATTACCTCTATTTGTCTTACCGTCAAATAAGGAGTAACATTCAAATTCCATTTTTCTAAATAAATATTTTCCTGTATTTCAATTTGTCTCATTTTTATTCCCTTTCATACAGTATAATCCTGTAATAGTCCAAATTGCACATATAAACATTTTTGAATACCTTTTAAATCTATATCGTCTAAATATCCCATAAGACTTTCAACTCGTTCTATAGACTTACAAGTCACTTGTTCCGCTAATGCAAGACAATCTTTTTTAAGAAATCTGTACTTGCCCCGAAACAAACGATAATGTGTTGGTAATTGATTTTTTTTCATAACTGTTGTTAAAGGTACAAAATGCGCAACTTTAGCATATAAATTTGCATTTGTATTAGATACACATACACAAGGACGAACCCCTCCTTGTTCACTTCCTACAACAGGACTTAAATTTATCATATAAATCCCGCCTTGACATACAAATTTCCGTTTATTCTTTTCCATTTATTTTATCCTGTTTTAAACGTAATTCACAACCTACCGCCTTTGAAGTATGAATTACCTGATTTTTATGTCCACACATACGAATGAAAGGACACATCTGTTTCATAAGCGTACAGTTTTTATACTGTCGCATACCTTCTTTAATATGTTCACTATATGGACACTGTATATCCATATTAATCACCCTCTTTAAAAATAAAGATATGTAAAAAAGGGAGCCTTACGCCCCCTATATTATTATTCTGTTACTTCAATCGGTACTTCCAATGACACTTCAGTGTCTTTTACTTTTACAGTAATTGTACCAGATTGAGCCGTACTTCCTGCATTAACATTACCGCCTGTAACATTAGCGATACCAACAGGAGTTGCTGTATACTCCAAATCAGCAGGAGCAATTAGTCTCGAAGAACCACCGCCAGAGAATACACCATAAATATTCAGAGTCGTAGTCTGATCTTTTGCTACGGTAATGCTAGACGGTACAGCCGCAAGACTTGTCAGATTATCTTTCCAATCTCCGGCAAAGATAACTTTCTTAATTCTGGAATAATATCCGTTTCCATCGCAACCTTCTGTTCCGTCAGAAGTAGAAAGTGCCTGTCCACTTAACGGAGTAGAAGAAGCACCTGTAGCACTCATAGTAAGTTCGATTGTACCGTTCAACTGGAATCTAGGAACTTCAATTTGAGCCACACCAATTCTGGAAGAAGTAGATGTTACACCCGATTCATTTCTAGCCGCTTTGAACAGATCTGCTTTCATGATCATTGTTACTTCGTCAGGAATGAAATCTGCACTAACCGTGATTGTATCAGCATCAGCCGTATTCATATATTTAACACAATACAATGTATCGTTAACAACTGTAGCCCCTGTAGAAGTTTTATTATCTGTATTGAACGTAAACATCGTCCAATCTTCATCTTCAGGAAGTTTATACCAACCAATCACACCAAGACCCATAAAATCATGTGCCGTACCTGCGATTGCCAGAGCATTATCAGCCGCAACAACTTCCTCAGTAACCAGTTCCCCACCATGTTCACCAGTTGCATCAATTTCAGCACCTACATTCAGTGCCACATATTGAAGCTGGAAGAGTACGTCTGTCAATTCTACCTCAAACGTAGTAGTATGGAAATATCTACCAATAAGCTGTGCGCCTTTACCACCACGAATTTCTTCTGCTGTTACACTAATAGAAACGGAAGAATCTGTCAAAGTTTTCGCCTGAAGAATAAGGTCACTTCCTGCAAACAGATCAACGTCAGCTACACCTGCCAAATATGCTCTTGTATCTGCCACTTTTTAATCCCCCTTTATATTTTACCTTTTCCTGTTACTTTGGATTCAACTTTATCATAACTTACAAAAGCTTCATCATATTTATTTCTAGGATTGCGGTTAATCCAATGTTCAATTGGTTTCTTAAACTCAGCCCCATGTATTTCAGCTACTTTAAGAATTTCATAATCAATCCGTTCAATCATAGTATCATAAATATTTTGAAACATTCGATAAGGCATTTCTTGAATCTCATTTAAAGTTAAACCAGTTTGCGACATTACAGCCGCTATTTTGCGCTCCATTTCAACATGTGCGCCTTTTTTATTTAAAATACGATAATATTCATCTATCGCCTTTTTAACATCTGGGTCTACATACTCATCGTCCCAATCTCTAACATTTTGAAATAAAATGATTTTTCGAATTTCTTCAAATTCTTTTTCTGATATACGAATTGCATTTTGATAAATAGGTTTTAACCCATCAGAACCCTGTTTCACTTTAGGAATTAC
>CALUYR010000269.1 GCA_944325045.1 Candidatus Gastranaerophilales bacterium | reverse complement strand
TATAGAGCCTTAAAAGATAATTTAAAGGTTGCGATGGATTCATTTAAAGAACTGCCTGTATCGCAAAAAGCCAAAAGAACGGCTTATTTAAAGATGAAATGCTTAGATTTAAAAAAACCTTATGTATATATTGTTCCCAAGGCACAATCAAATGGCACCATGCGTAAGGATTTCTGGGATGTTCTTTCTTTGGAATTATATAATATGGGATATGACATTGTTTTTAACTCATACCCCTGTAATGTAACAAATACATATTATAAATATTGTGACTTGTCACTTGAAGAAGCTAAGTATATTGCTTCACAATCAGATGCAATAATAGGCATACGTTGTGGGTTAATGGATGTGATTGCAAACAAACATTCAAAAATATTCTGCTTGTATTTAGATTTTGGAGATAGAGGATGGCAATTTCCAGTATTAAAGGCTGAAAAGGTAATCAATGGATTTTCATTAAAACAGTTACCTTCTATTCTCCTAAATAATATTTACGAATATAATGCAGAGTTAGAAGATGCAAATAATATTATAGACGACATTATTTACAAGTTAAAGAGAGTATAGGATGCCAATAATTGAATGTAAAAAAACTAAATATATAACCGAGATATTATTGTTTAATCTCTCATTTTATAAAAAAGAAAAGTATGTTTCTTCTACATTTTATAGTTTTTGTGGCTTTGTGTTTTACAAAATAAGAGAATTAGTTGGAGTAAGAAAAAAATTTTTTCTTGGTGTAAAGATCTCTGAAAAAAGTAGAAATATTACAAATTTATTTTCACAATACAATGATTTCATATATACATCTTATCATACAGGAGAATTTTACTACTTATGTAGTATTATAAAGCAAAATTTTGAAAGTTTCAAAAATATAAAGATAATATCATGCTTTAAATATTTAAAACAAATAATGTACATTTTAGAATTTCCGGAAGATTGGATAGAAGAACATTTTGTTTTGTCTAATGTTTTTATTCCTTCATGTTTATTTTTTTATGATTCCAGTAGAAAAAACTTAAATTTAATAGAAACAGATTATGAAAAAGGGTTTTTATATAATAAAAAATTTAGTCAGTGTCATATTACAAAACTATTAATTCAGACATTTGGCATGAATCATTTTAAATATGAAATACCAAATAACATTCATAATGTAAATAATATGAACAAAAACATTTTAATTTTTCCCGATAGTATATTTAATGGAAATCTAGATTTTTCTTTTGTAGCATATCTTTGTCAAAAGCTTGCGTATAATGGATTTAAGGTTTATATTAATACAAAAAATTCCGACTTTGATTGTTTATTAACAAATAAAATTTCTAAAATATATTTATCCTTAAATGAAACTTATACATTTGCAGCACGATGTAATGCAATTATTGGTGTTAGAAGTGGAATCTTTGATTGTTTACAGGGATTAACGAATTTTAATGTTCATTTATATGTAATATACAATAATTATTGCTTTCCTAGCTATAATCGAATGAAAAACTTTAAATTTTTTTGTGAAACTGCATATGAATTAAAATTTTGTAATCCTCAATTTCTTCATGAGTATAAGTGGATAAAACAAGATAGAAATGATGCTACAAACATTGTAAATACTGTTATTGAAAAGTTAAAGGAGGATATTTGTGTATAATTTCATTGTAAGATTATTATCATTATTGATTTTTAATAAAACTGCTCGTAAACAATTCCGCAATAATTATTTAAAAAAAAGCAAATATGAAATTTTAAAAGAAGAAATTGATGGTTTTCAAAAAAGCATAAAGAAACATATTGATCAGAGATTCTTTCAATATATAAATTCTTTTCATCAGCCATCAGATGTTATCTCTAATAATATGAACCTAAAAATTATTCAAAAAGCAAACAACATATTGTTAAGAGAATTTAAACGTATATGTGAACAAAATGAAATAGAGTATTGGTTAGATTGGGGTACATTATTAGGAGCAGTTAGACATGGTGGTTTTATTCCTTGGGATGATGATGTCGATGTATCGATGACACGTGAAAATTTAATAAAATTAAACGAAGTAATGAAAAATGAGAAAAATTTTATATTAACAGAATGGTTACATCTAAAACATCCAACAGACAAGTGCAGGGTAAAAAAATTTTGTTTTAATATTCCAAATATAAAATGTTATGTTGATATTTTTGCATATGACTATTGTAATACAAGTGATAAAGATATTTTCTATCAAGAACTTAGAAGAAATAAAATTTTATTACAAAAAGAATTAACAGATTTAAATATGCCTCATTATAATTGTTGTTCTTGCACAGATGTTAATGATATGAAAAAAATAGATACCGTTTTTAATAAATATATTAATATGTATGCGGGTAATAAAGACGGCAACACCCTAGTTTATGGTATAGAAAGTCCATATAATGTTTCTAATAAAATTTTAGATAAATCGACTATTTTTCCATTACAAACCATTAAATTTAACAATGTAGATTATTCTGCTCCTAATGATATACGAGAATTTTTATCAGTATGTTATGGAAACTATATGATGCTCCCTATAGATATGGGATTATCTAAACATTTTCCATATTCTAAAAATGAATTAAAAGATATTATGAATATTTTAAAGAGTTATGAGGAGATAAAATGATGAAAGTGTATATAGGTATGAGTGCAGACTTGTTGCACCCTGGACATTTAAATATTATTAACGAAGCAAGAAAACTTCTTGATAGTAAAGGTGGGGGAGAACTTATTGTAGGGCTTTTGACAGATAAAGCGATTGCAAGCTACAAACGTCTTCCATATATGACCTGGGAACAAAGGAAAATTGTAGTTGAAAATGTTAAGGGTGTAACTGCTGTTGTAGCTCAAGAAACCCTTGATTATGTTCCAAACTTGCTAAAAATAAAACCGGATTATGTATTACATGGCGATGATTGGAAAACAGGAGTACAGGCTAAAACACGTCAAAGAATTGTAGATGTAATGTCAGAATGGGGCGGAGAAGTTATTGATATACCATACACAGAGGGTCTATCCTCAACAAAATTAAACCAAGTTCGAAAAGAAGTCGGAACGACTCCTGAAATA
>CALUYR010000268.1 GCA_944325045.1 Candidatus Gastranaerophilales bacterium | reverse complement strand
TTTTTTGGATGCGTCCGCGGCAATCTGCGAGGATGATTTACCGGGATTGTTGTACACCTCCTGAGATACTGCTGCTTGGAAGTTTTGCGCATACAACCGCTGATCCCGCACTTCTGCACTTGTGATCTCGCTGCCTTTTTTCGTGTAGTAGGTTGCCCAACCGGAGCCGCTGTAATCCACTGGGATCGATCCGATACCCTGAGCCAGGGCGGTAATGTCGGTTCTCTGGCCGTAGCCCTGGTTCAGTTTTTCGGGCGTGAAGTACCCTAAGGTGTTCCCGTCGATCCTATCGGATCTGATAGGATCCCCGTGCAGGGATGCAACATAGTTTCCGGTAGTGAACACGGAATCGGGATTGTATCCTCCAACAAGGGCGTTTGGTGTGTTGTTGACATATGTCAGAAGTTCCGAAACGAAACTTCCCTGTGGGAGGCCGACAGCACTATCTCCCCAGCTCCCGCCGGAGCTGCCGAGCAGATCCCCGCCGGAGCTCCCGCCGGTATTGCCAGGTGTGATCATCGTCTGGCCATCTCCGGATCCGGAGCTGCCACCGACAACACCACCGCCCAGGCCGCCGAGGATATCCGACCAGCCGCCGCTATTGTTGGCGTTGGCCAGCAGATACACGCCGCCAGCTGCCGCCAGGATCCCCAGGGCGATCCACGCATCATTGTTTTTGTTCTTTTTTTCGCTCATTTCGCTAACCTCTGTGCTATGCCGGAACTTATACCGCTCCCGGCTCCGGCTGCCACTGCCAGGATCAGGATCCCGGCTCCGGCTGCCACTGCCACCACTGGCCAGTTGATCCCCGCGAGGGTATCACCAATACCCCCGACAGCATCCCCGACACCGCCGATAACACCCCCGACAGCATCCCCGACAGCTTCCACGGTTCCGCCAGGCGATACCTTTTCGGGATCCTGGTTTTGCAGATAGTCGAGCCAGTTCTCAATCTGTCCCTTTGCTTCCGTGTAATCTTGCCCATATCCATAGCTGCCAGGTACGTACTGATCCGCCGGTATGAGTTCTCCCCTGCTGTTACCGTGCCAAAGTTCATCCGGTTTGTTGCTGATAGCATCCATATTTTTTAGATACTGCTCATAGGCTGCATCTTTGGCCGCCTGGGCTTTTTTAGATGCTTCATTGTACATATCCATCGCCTCTTGGGGCGAGGGAAACAGGCCGGGGATGATTGACATCACCAATCACCCCGCGAGACCTGCGCAAGTGGCAGGCCGAGAGCTGCCGTGATCAACGCATCATCCCCGGTTACAGTACGCTGCACAATGATCTGTATCAGATCATCGTTTGCGTTGGCTGCATCCAGGTTCTTTATCTGGATGCTGCGGATCCCGTATGCCTGAGGATCCGCAAAGTTCGAGTTTGGCCGCAAGATAATGTTTTGTCGATCGCCATACGACAGGCTTAACCTTTGGCCGCTGAAGTTCTGCACAATCAAATTGTTTAACGGCACAAATCCGCCTATGTTGTCGTCGGTCTGGTAGTTGTGATAGTAGGATGTTCCCGCCGCGAGCTGCCCGGTTTGTATCACCTGCACAAAGGCAGGACTGCGAAGGGAGGACATTCACTCCCCCCCCTCACTCCTGCCAAACTGTGATCGGGATCTGAATGTCACAATTTGCGACAGAGATCGTCTTTCCGACAGATGCAGCATTCGGAGTAAACCTGAAAATGATGTAGCTGTATTCTCCGACAACCCAGGGAACCACTTTTCCTTTCTCGTTAAGCGTTGTCCGCATTGGGAGGATGTTCGCCGCATCCCGCACTGTCTTTGAGCTGCAAATCTGATCCAGCTGCGAAGACTGGAGGAACCGCGTTTCGGTTTTCGAGGGATTCGCATACAGAAGTTCGTAGGTTCCGAAGATCTGAACCGGTGTAGAACTCGTATTATCTTTAATGACCACATAGAGCACGCCGGAGTTCGCCACACCGTTGTTGGAGATCTGGCCAGTTCCTACCGCGATACGTTCCTTTGGCAGTACACGATAGGCAAATTCCAGAGGTGTGTTTGTCTGCGTTACCAGGCCGTCCGGGTTGTAGGATCCGTTTGCTGCAAAATCGTTCTGCGTAAGGACATCAGTATAGGCTACCACCATGTTACATCACCACCATAGAGGATCCCGTGTTGTTCGTGTTCCCGCTGCCGAAGATGCTGCCAAAGCCTGCGCCAGATGTCAGGGCGTAAATGATGTCTTCCACGCCGTCGATCGTAAATCCTGCACTCGTAGCATTCCGCACTAAACCGGGGGGAGCCATCTCCTTACAAACATACCCGGCACCGAGCTTGATCGCACCCGACATAAGGGTTCCATTTCCAATGTAGGGAGTGAGCACGGTTTCTTCAACCGACTTAAACACTCCCGCCGCCACCAGATCCAGATAGGACAGTGACGGGATAGCTTTTCCTTCAAAAATTGCCATACGACCGTAAATTTCGCCTCTGATACGATATAGGAATTTGAATTTGTGGGGAAAAGAGAGGGGGAAAGAGGTTTCAGGATACCGGAGGAACCGGAGGCCGGATTTCATACCGCCGTTCTGAATCCACCTCTACATAGTGGTATTTTTCAAGGCTGCGTACTGCATCGTCCAGACCTTCGGAGATGTCCGCAAGTCGTCGCATGTCATTTACGCCACTTTGCCGGTATATGATCAGTCTGTGGGATAGCTCCGGCAAATCTACATTGAGCTGCACAAACCGCCGAGCAATACACACTAAGGATATGTGCATGTGTCGCATTGTGTCATTAATCCACCCGATATTATCAGGTAACGGCTTTCCGTGCATCAGATACCGGCTTGCCTCCTCGCATACCAGGAGCCTATAGGGTTGTGTGCGGTTCCGCTTATAGGGTAGGATTACCAGCTTGTAGAGCATGGTTTCAAATTCCCGCCGGAGTGCATCACCGCCCGATGCTTTCGGCTGATAGACTGTTGCACCGGCAATCTTCCCGTATTCCTTCATCGGGTCGAATACTAACACCTTATGCCCTGCTGCCAGGTGTGCCCGGATATAGGCATGTGTCCAGGTAGATTTCCCGGAACCCTGTAACCCTACAACGGTTATCCTTTCATCATCACGGTTTCCGAGCTGCAAACTTCATCACCCGCGCCGCCATACCTGGCACACGCTCAACGGTATCCGCCAGCTCCGAGAGCTGCACATCCCCGCCAAATACAGATTTTACAAGTTGGAGGTTTTGCAGGATGTAGGCCAGGAGGCCGCCAAACTGATCTACCGTGATACCTGGCATTTTTTCGTCAATGGTTCTTACTATGGTTACAAGCTCTTCAATGTCGATTTCCGGCATATCTGCCGGTAGCTGTGGCTGCTGCTGTGGTTGGGGTTGTGGTGTTGGTGTCATGGTCTGGGATTGTAGGGGTTGTAGTTGTGGGTTGGGGTTGGTTACAAGATATTGTCCTGGCTGCTGCGGATCTGCTGCGGGGGCGGGGGCGGCTGCCTGGCCGCTACCCCGGAACCGCTGCACACGATCGAACAAGTCGAGCATTTGCCCTAAGATCGTAATGCCCTTATCCGCCAATCTGATGTATGTCTCTATGTGCCCGGCTGCACCAGCCGCCGGGGCGGCTGTTACCGGGGCGACCAGGTCGCCAGCCGTGAGGATCTCCGCTGCTGCTGCTGCTGTGTGCTGCTGTATCACCATCAGGGATCACCCGCCGCTATAGGAGCAGTGCGGACAACGATCCGATCCTGCCGGGACGATTGCGCCACATCTCGGACATACCAGGATATCGGGATCGTCCTGGATTGGCGTATCTCGCCAGTCGGGATATGCGCCACATCTACATTTTGCCTGTCCTGGCTTTACTGGTCTGCGACAAACGTCGCATAAATACTCTATTTGGTTCTGGGATGTGGAGGTTTCCGGTTCTTTCGGGGGGTCTTTGGGGGGTTCTTTCTGCGGGATACTGCCGGGTTTTCTACCGGGGCGTTTCGCCTCCGGTATGGGGATTTCCCCCGCTTTAATTGCGTCCGTGCATATCTGGCACGTGTGCCATTCTTCGCTCACAATTAGTCTATCCTTGCCGCAATTGCGGCATTTTCCCCGCTTTGGCGTGTATGCCTGTGGGGTTGGTTCGGTCTGTGATTCTGTCATGCTCTATGGTTGATTTTTTGGGGCTTATTCTTTGTTGGGATTTCGGAGGATATCTTTCAAATCCTCGATACACACACATGTGCAATCTACCCATTTCTTGGATAGTAGCTCCTGCACCAATCCGCCAAATTCAGGATCGTTATCTACGTAGTGAGTAGCTCCATAGAGATCCAACTGGATCGCCTTATACTCTGCTGCACGATCCCGGCTGTAGATCTGGGATCCTGGATACATGATAAGATCATCTGGGTATATACCATGCTGCCGGAGCTGCCGGAGGGTTGTTTCCCTCCGGAACTCTGGCCGCGAGGTTATCACATACTTGATCTGCTTGAGATCTTCCAAACTGAGTTCTGGGTTGAGATGTGCCCGGCTGTTATAGATCGGCATCTGGCCGCTGATAGGTTCTCCTGTTGTTGGATGTCTGGCCGCGGGATCCTCCCAGTTCGGCGACGGGAGCGGGTTCAACATGATTGTGCCGTCAATGTCCCAAAATACTTTCATTTTCATGATTTAACTTCCTCATTGTGTGTTTGATCCAGATTATACAGAGATCTAATGTACATTTCATGTGCCTGCCGTATCTCACTGGAAAAGTATCCGCCAGAATAATACTGATCGATAAGCATCTTTACCTCTATCGGTAGTAGTATAATATTGTATTCTTTATAAAAATCTGCTGTAAAATCAAGGGATAATCCCATTATTTTTTTCTTTGAATGTCTAGCCAGGATAATTCCGTATTGACTGTTCAACATTTCAAAAAATTTGCGTCTGATTTCCGGATCTAAATCAAACGATGTACTACTGATGTTCTCGTTTGAATTGTATTTCTCAATTGTTTTTATCGCGCATGCCCGAACCCAACTGGAAAAATCATTATATCCGCACATTGGTAAGATCATTTTCAAGTCTTGTTTTAACTTGGTTGATATGCGGATGTTGATATGATCATCCTCGTTTACCATGATATTTCCTCCTCATTTGTGCGCACGTATTGACGTGCGCACGTATTGATGTATTGATGTATTAACAATACGAAATAGGCAAAAAATGGATAATCCCCTTGTAAAAAATTTAGACTCGAATTTTGCCTTCCTTTTTTTCGGTATATATTTATAGTATTATTTTCATAAAAAAACAACATGAATTTGTCCCAACACAAATGATAAATATCAATGAATTTGGGTCTTGCTTTTTTCCAAGAAAAATCACGTGTCAATACATCAATACGTGCGCACGTCAACACGTGCGCACAAACTTCATTATTTACCATCTAAATCACATCCTACGGCTGTAAATGATAATACATCCTGATCAAACGCTCTAATAACCGATCGTAGGTTACGCCTTCCTCCCTGGCCAGCTCCCGGAGCTGATCCCGGATCTCTACTGATACCGGGATCCGTGCTGCATCGGGATCCCTGGCATATGGCAGGCTTGCCAAGATCACAATCTCACGCCCGGCATACGCGGATAAATCCGGTAATGCCTGGCCTTCACGCTGTCGGAATCTTGCAATTTCCTCTATGGGTATCACCAAGAGGGTATTTGTAAGTGATTATATATATAATTTTACAGATACGCATCATAAACCGCATACTGCTATAAAAAAGGAGGAATTACTGTTTGTTATCACCTCCTGATGTGGCCGGTTCCGGCTCCCAGGTCTCACGCCCGGCAATACAATCTCTCGCCAGATCCGCGAGCTGTGCCTTATGGAGCATCTCGTCAAATGTTTCCATTCTCATAGTTCTGAGTTCGTACTTCTGCCGTCTTTCCACGTGTGCCAGCCAGGCAGGCACCACAACCGCCGCCAGGGTTACCATAGCGGACAGAATCACCGCGATCATCAGAATAAGGTTTGTGTCAATCGTCATTTTTTACATCCTTTTCTTTTTTCTCATCAAAATTTTCCAAATTTCGTGCAGTTTTGGCCGCATTTCCGCGATTTCTATCGAATTTTTGATACATATTCCAAACAAAACCCCCATCATCAAAAAGAATACTGGATCGGTAATGTTCATGTTAACGTAAACTGCCCTATGTTGAAGATCTTTGCCGTTGTATTGTTGTTATTTACGTATATCCCGGCTGTGCCAACCGGAATTGATACAACTTGCATATTATCACTAGTGATATTTGCACTACCCAGTTGCACCATTTCGTTTGTCATCATGATCACCCGGAACCCCGAACCAGAAAATGCCATTGTGCCAGATATCGATTGCCCAAGGCCGCACTGATAGATTTGTGTACTACTACCAGCTGCAAGATTCATTGCCCAAATTGTGGGAGCTGAAGCACTACTGGACACCATATAGGCAGATCTGATCTTCCCGACAAATACATAGGGATCTACTGCCTGTAGATTTGCGTTCCACTGGATATCAGCTGTATAGGGTTTTGTGCTATATGCCTGAAAATCCATCCTGCATCACCCCACATCTACATAGGATCCGCCGTTGCTCCAGCTGCCCGAAGATGAAACTCCTGATTTTTTGCCGCCGCCGCCTCCTGAAAATCCATCCGTTCGGGATGTGTTTCCCTGGCTCCCGCCGGAGCTCCCGCCAGAAGAGGAGGAAGAAGAGGCTTTTTTCCGGGGATCTTCTTTCATGATGCTTTTCTGGCTGCCATAGAGATCATAGCTGTATCCCTTTTGCACTCCGGATCCATCGTTGTAGTACACCTCATAGACCCGCGGAGCTGCTTGTAGCTGTTCGCCTGCCTGCGAGGCCGCAAGGGCTTTTTTGGATGCGTCCGCGGCAATCTGCGAGGATGATTTACCGGGATTGTTGTACACCTCCTGAGATACTGCTGCTT
>CALUYR010000267.1 GCA_944325045.1 Candidatus Gastranaerophilales bacterium | reverse complement strand
TCAAGTAGAATCAGTGATATTCTGTGTTTTTCCTTATAATAGTGATTTTTTGAGTTTGGCTATATTCACTGTAATAGAGGTATTGCAATTTAAATGGATGGATAATTTGAAACAGTATGCTTTACCATGTGGAGTTTAAAGTATATGAACAAATAAAGATAGCCGAAGCTATCTTTAAATAAGGTCATATTTTGATACTGGTTTGTTCTTGGTTGACAGGTAATGTATAGTTTTTATTGGTCAGTACCTTTACGAAATAATTCAGACTATTTATAGGCTCATTGATATTAGGTAGCCTTTCTCCTAACTGATATTTAACAGAGTATTTTTTTATAAACTCTATATCCTTGCTTTCTTTCAATTCTGTTTTTGTCATATTGTATTTTACGGCTATCTGACTTATAAATTCTCTTTTATAGGGTGGAGCTTCAAATCCTTTATTTTCACAGAACAGTTTTATTGTATTGTAAATCTCTTTATAAAGGTCAGGAGTGCCTTTAGGGAAATATCCTGTATTGCCTAAATCGAAATAGTCCAACATGATTTTATAGTATTTCTTATGATATGTAATTAACTCCAAATCCCTACATTTTCTCATAAGTTTATGAATCGTAGCATAGGAGATTGTCAAATGTTCTGTCATATCTCTAAGACTGTAATATGTAAAATTGCAGTTATTCAAGCAAATGCACTTTATAAGCAGGATAAATCCTTTAAGGTCTGTTTCTTCTTTTATGGAGAGGTTTTCAATGTGAAAATCAAGAAATTCCCTGTTTACCATGATGAAGTCTTTTTGAGGAATATGTATCTTATAAAAGTTTTTCGTCTTGGTACTTCCATCTTCTTTTTTACCACAAGGCTTTTGGGTAATATTGATATATTTGTATTGTTCCGCTTTATGAAGATAACCACTTACTGTTTCGCTGTCATATCCTGTTTCTTTAGAGAGAGTTTCCAACAAAACATTAGATTCCCCTGTTTTATAATCGCTTTTAAAAAGGAGCGAAAGGTAAATATATGCTTCCTTATTTGAAAAGTTTTTGGATATGCTTATTGGGAATATCCTGTAACCGCTTGTATCTGAAACATTCATGCTAAATAGGATTTCACTGTTTTCGTCCGAAAGGACGGAAAGCCAGTAAGTTATGTTATTAGTAAATTAGTTAATAGTATGTACTTGCTTTTTATATCAGCCGAACCCTGTAAATTATATCAGACAAGTATATAGCCGAGAATCGTACTTTTAGTTAAGAAATTGGGTTGGTCTATTAAGAGAAACGGCTTGTCTGTCACACAAGCCTTTCTCTCCTTGTAGATTTAATCTTATAATGCTTCTTTGAGCAAGTTTATAAAATGAGTTCCATCTTTTATCTTATCCATCCTTTCATCTGTCAGATTTAGATTTTTAAGGGATTCCAGTGCTTTAAAAGCCTGTTCCTCGTTTGTTGATGCAGCATAGGAGTTGAATCCGTCAATAAGATAGCGTTTGGTAAGATATTTTATTTTTATGCCTGCTGCCTTGCAAAGAGTTACAAATCTCCTACCTCTCTCAATATCTACCTTCGCATCTTTGGGTAAAGAGAATTTCTCACCTTTGAGTACTTTATTAATCAGACATTTTGAGAACTTCTTTCCTGTAAATATAAGGGTGGAAGTTGAGGGGTTGAATCCATCATTAATAAGTGCTGCGATTTCTTCAAACAAGTCCTTTTCTTCGGTAGCTGTTAAAGCTGCTACTGCTAATCTGTCCTTATTATCCCAACTTGTTCCAGCATCGTTAATATCCACCAAATATTCACCGATATTTTCTTTCTCTCTTATGCGAACATTTGGAATCTCATAATTTTCGCCTGTTGCTATCAGTATGGCAAATGCTTTACCTCTGTGCTGTCCGTCAAGAATCACAAAATAACCGTCTGCTTCTTCTAAGGAGATTTCACGACCTTTAAGGTCATAGACTTTATAGCCTGATTCAATCAGTTGTTTGGCTTCTGTTACGATGATAGGATAAGCCTTTTCGTATTTGTCCTTAGCTATGATGGATATGAACTTATCCACTTTCACATTGTTTATTGGACGGTTGTTTTTAACAAAAGCTATCTTCTTCTTCACTTCTTCTCTTTTACCTGTTTCTTCATTTACTACTTCAAAAGTGATAGGTGAATCACCTATGCACTCTTTGGCAAGTTCTTCTGCTGCAACAGAATCATCGTATTTCTCCTGTAAGTCTTTGATAACTTGCTTCTGTGCATCAATTACCGTTTCATTAGCATTTGTTCTTTGAAGAGATTTTAATGTCTTTTCTTGCCTTTGTAAATCCTTTGACAACATTTTAAGATTTACACTCACAGCATCATTATAAACGGAGTTTGAAATTTTTTCTATCATAAATTATTTTTTTAATGGTTTGTAAATCAACTTTGTAATCATCCTGCCTATGTACACTTGGCTTTCTGATTATGGCGCAAAAGTACTTGATTCCAGTCTGTACTAAAGAGAATGAATTTTTGCTAGTTTTTTATTCACCTTTATTTGTTTTAACTGTGTATCTTTCTTTTTGACATTGCAAAGATGGAGCTATTTGAGAAATACTAAATAGAATAAAAAAATTCCACTTTTCTACTCCCCTTTATTGAAGTATAGAAAAATGGAATTGATAAGTAATTGATTAATAGGCTAATTACCAATAAATGCTGCTATGTGCCTTTATATCTTTGTCTTTATATTGTTTTAGATAGCCTTTTAAATATTTGTCATCATTGAGGAAATTCTTGTTTAAAGATAAATGAGTATGATATATTAAGTTAGAAATGAGAATATTTTTGTTTAGAGAGATTCCACTACCTTTAGCTGCTCTACCTTTAAATTGAGGATTTAGTTCAAAAAAGTATAAAATGAGTTGAGCAAAGTACCATATTAAAACAGAATCAGACTCTATATTTGTGGTAAAAATTTCATCTGCATTATTACCTCCAAATGTATTTAGTGTACTATCGTTTGATATTTCAGATACTCCTTTTTCTATCCAACTTAAGATAAGTAATAAAGCCTTTTCATCATTAAGAGTACAAGATTTCCCTTTCATTCTTAAAGTAAGACTTGTTTCTTTTTTGAATTTTAAATTATCATTTTCTTTTTCTATAAATTCTTTAGACTTACTTATAAAGTTTTCTATTTTCTTCTTTGGGCTATCTATATATGTAAGCCCTGTAAAGCAAACATCACAAGCATAGTCATAACAAAATAAAATAAGAAGCCAAAATGAATCTGGATTCATACCTAAACCTTTAACGGTAGCTTGTATATCTTTATCTTTAATATAGTCTTCATATTTATAGGCACAGTCAATTTTCTTTTCATTATACCTTATTTCAAAAGTTTCTATTGCTAAGAAGGGATTACTTATTTTTAGTTTGCTACCTGTAAAAATAATGCTTCCCTCTGGTGTCTGAGTGATTGCTTTATTGCCTGCTATGATGTTTTCTATATATATAAATAGTGCTTTATCTTCATCACAATCTATAAATTCTTTCATTACTTGTCATTTTTTTAATTATCTGCTTAAAGATAAAAAGAAAATCCCACTCACAATAACTGCAAGTAGGGATAATCTTAGTTTGTAACGTTTAGTAGTTGGAATCTCCTGTAAATGTGTCCATGAGCTTATCCATCTGTTCACCTATGCACTTATCTATAAGTTTGGCATAATGGTTGGTCATTCTGGTATTGGTGTGACCAAGCATTTTAGAAACGACTTCCAGTGAGATATTATTAGCTAAAGTAACCGTACTTGCGAATGTGTGGCGGCTTGTATGAAATGTGATTCGTTTCTTGATGTCGCACAAAATGGCTATATCCTTTAGGTATTTGTTTATATCTGCTGGGTCTTGGATAGGAAGCAATTTCTCTCCACCTTTGTACTTATCCAGTATCAGTTTGGCAATAGGGAGTAGGGGAATGCGTGATAGAACTCCAGTCTTAACCCTGCGTTTCTTAATCCATATTCTGCCAGCATTATCCTTTTCAAAATGTTCTGGTGCTAAAGTTTTGATGTCAATGTAACTCAATCCAGTGAAGCACCCAAAGAGAAACATATCTTTGGCTCTCTCCAGTCTTGGTAGGGGAGTGTCAAAGTTGATAATCTTTCTCAGTTCTTCTTCATCCAAGAAATCTATTTCTACAGGCTCACGTTCTACCTTATAAGTAATGAATGGATTCATAGCCATGTATGAGTTGGCTACTGCAAGATTGATAATCTTTTTGAGTAGCTTTAGGTGTTTGGTAGATGAATTTTGTGCCATTCCTTTGTCTATTCTTAGGAATGTATGAAAAGATTGGATAAAATTCAGATTTAATTCACGTAAGTATAAATCTTCTCTTTTGTATTTCTGCTGAACAAATTCTTTGAGTAGCCTTACTGTATAGACAGAAATCCAATAGGTAGCTTTAGAAATTCCATTACCTACCAGCTTTTCCTGTTCTTTGTTGTGTTCTTCAAAGACTTCAAACAGGCTTTTTTCTTTGAGTGATTCTACCTTATCAAAATATGCGTCACGTAATAGTTCTGCTGTGATAATAAAACCTCTGTCTAATAATTCTGCTTCCTTCTGATAGAGTTTGGCTTTGATTGCTTTTAGATAATGGTTGAGGCTTTGAGCTTCTTCGTCTTTTCCTTTTACTTGTTGCTTGGTTTTATCCCAATTGCAGGATTTTACTCTTTTACCTGTAGAAAATGCACATCTTTCACCATTTACTGTGAGTACAATTTCTATTGATGCCGTACCATCTTTTCTAACTCTGCTCTCTCTTATGAAAAAGAGAATGGCAAATGAACTTCTTACCATAGTTTAATCATTTTAAATTAGACATTGGGAAGTCCTTTTAAATGTGATATATCTTTCTGTATATTAGGTAGATAAACCAATTTTTGTGTGCAGTTTTGATAAAACATGAAATTGCACACAGATTGCACACAAAATATCCTCTTTTTAGCCCATTTTCAAGGATAATCAGCCACTTCTTAACCTTAAAAAACAAGCTCAAATAAGGGGATATTCAGCTTTAAATTTAGTATCTATCTACAACTATTTATAAGAAGAAAAGCAAGTAAAAAGTAATAGGGAATTATCTTCTATCCATGAAGTACAGACAAAATAAAAATCCCCATAACTCATGGAGTTACAGGGATTTATTATCTTGATTAAGTATAGAT
>CALUYR010000266.1 GCA_944325045.1 Candidatus Gastranaerophilales bacterium | reverse complement strand
GAGCTGGTGGTCAGGGAAATGGCGGACAGTCTGTCGCTGCAGCTGACGGAAAAAGGACTGGTCAGTGATCAGCTGGGACTTTGGATTGGCTATGATATTGACAATCGGAAAGATGTGAGGCGATACCGGCAATATCGCGGCGAATGGATCACGGACCGATATGGGCGCAAGCTTCCCAAACCGGCCCGGGGGACGATCCGGCTTACCCGCCCGGTTTCTTCCTCGCGATGGATTCAGGAAGCGGCGGTGCATCTGTTTGAACAGATCGTCCATCCGGATCTGATGGTGCGAAGAATCACTCTCACTGCCATCCGGCTGAAGAAAGAACCCGGCCCTGGCGATGCCCAGAGCTACCAGCAGCTCGATTTGTTTGCGCAGACGCCGTCGGATCTGCGGCAGCAGGATGAGGAACTGGCCCGGGAGAAAAAGGCGCAGCAGGCCATTCTGGCAATCAGACAGAAATTTGGCCGCAACGCGGTTGTCAGGGGGATGGATCTGGAAGAAGGCGCGACAGCCAGAGAACGCAATCAACAGATTGGAGGACATAAAGCATGACGGACAGAAATAAGGATCTTCTGTATCGCTCCCGTCCTGTCTCTTCCCGGCATAAACCGATGCCGATGCGGGACAGAGCGGCACAATTTCTGCCTTTTGCCGCTTTGTCGGGATTTGATGCGGCCATTGAGGAATGCTGCCGGCGGACGGAAGCGTCGGTGGAACTGAGCGAACAGGAGAAGGAACTGCTGGATTGGAAACTGCAATCTCTGCGGAAATGTCGGTATCCTGTTTTCCTGGCAGTGACCTGGTTTGTTGCCGATGAAAGGAAGGAAGGAGGACGGTTTCAGCGTCAAAGCGGCTATTTCAGTCGGATTGACGAAGTCCGCCGCCAGCTGGAACTGACCGATGGGACACGCATCGCACTGAAATGGATCAGAGAACTGGAGTGGGACGGATACAGTTACGAAGAAGAAGGGGGAACGCTGTAAAAGACAATGTTGTTTTTTACGGCGTTTTTGTATGCGTTCATCGCTTTTCCGACTGCCGGATCGCACCGTCTTGGCATGGAATAGAACGCTGCTGTCTGCCGCGATGGAAATGTTCACAAAAAGAGGTCATACCTGATTAGTTTCTGAAATTTATAATGTAAGCGCTTAAGTATAATGGATTTATCAGAACCGGCGGCGATCGACACCGGTCTGCTTCAGGAGAAAGGGGAAATCCTATGATAGTCCAATTACGGGTGGATGAACGGTTGATTCACGGTCAAATCACCACAGCCTGGTCTCGGTTTCTGGACGTCAGCCGGATCGTTGTCGCCAACGACAGGCTGGCCAGAGATCCGCTGACTACCCAGACTCTGCTGATGTCTGCGCCAGCAGGTAAGAAAGTTGCGGTCAGAACGATTGACAGCGCAATCCAGCTGCTGTCGGATCCTCGGATCGAAACGGTACGGGTACTGATCATCGTCGATAATCCCAAGGATGCCGTGACGCTGGTCAAAGCTCTGCCGATTCAGGAAATCAATGTAGCCAATTATGTCAAAAAAAAGGCGCCAAACAAAATTCAGCTGACGCGGGGAGTCAATTCCGATGCGGAAGATCTTATCTATTTCAAGGAGTTGGCTCATATCGGACAACGGGTGTTTTCTCAGCTGATTCCATCCGGGCCATCTGAAGATTTTGCGGCGATTGTTTTGAAGATTTAAGGAACAGGGGGAATTGTTATGACGAATGCGCTATTGATTGCGTTTGCCTATCTTCTGTGGCAGGTAGCAGATAACTGGGCCGGATGGCAGACTTTTACCCGTCCGCTGGTTTTGTGCACGCTTACCGGATTGATGTGCGGAGATATCACCACCGGCGTCATTATCGGTGCTGAACTGGAAGCGGTCTACATGGGCGTTTCCGCTATTGGAGGGGAAGCGCCGTCCAACTATCAGGCAGCTTCTGTACTGGCGGTTGGCTTTGTCGTTTTGTCCGGGGCGGAGATGGGCGTCGGTCTGGCGCTGGCGGTAACCGTCGGAACGCTCATCAACGCGGTGAAGCCCTTCACTCAGGCTATGGCGCTGGCATTGCATCCGTGGTTTATGAAAATTGCGGAAACCGGCAATGTCCGCAAATTTCGCATTGCCATGTGGATTCAGGTGATCTTTGTATCTCAGCTGCTGAATACGATTGTGGTATTTCTTGTCGCGCTGGGAGGCGAAGCGGGATTGCAGACCTTTATCTCAATCTGTCCGCAGTTTATCATCAATGGACTGAATGCCTCGGCCAACATGTTGGTGGTTGTCGGCCTGTGTCTGACGACACAGGCGATCTGGAATGGTGCGACAACGGTGATGTATGTGATTCTGGGGTTTGTGCTGGTGACGTATCTGGGACTGGGGACGCTGCCGCTGGCGCTGATCGGCATTGTTATTGCTTTTGCTCATTTCCAGATCTGTTACCGAATTTCGCAGAATCGCTCGTCAGCCGCTATCGGAACGGGCACTCAGGAAGGAGATGACTTCTATGAATAAAGCGCCGAAGCTGACTTCTGAAGAACGGAAGATGCTCAATAAATCGTTTTATTTCTCATTGGGGACCAACATGGCCAGCAGTAAGGTTTCACAGCAGTCAAAATGTTTCGCAATGGCGATGTATCCGGGAATCGAAATGTTTTACAAGGATCCGGAAGATCGCAAAAAAGCGTTTTACCGTCATGCC
>CALUYR010000265.1 GCA_944325045.1 Candidatus Gastranaerophilales bacterium | reverse complement strand
TTAGTGTCAACGATGGAGACATGTATGTAGGGGCCGCAGTCACGGGAGAAAAATCCAATAACGTGTCTTCTTTGATCATTGACTCCGGCTCCGCTTTGCACCTTGCCGGTGCCCTGTCTGTAGGGGTATTGCAGAACCATGGCACTGTGGATGCTTCGGTCTTCGGTCAGAACGGCCAGACCGGAAGCGGCAGTCTGATTGCAGACTTTGTCAACAATATCATTGGCGGATCAATGCGTGTTGACAATCTTCAGGTGGGCAACTTTACGGCCGAAGAAGATTCCTCAGCAAGTTTCCGCGATCTGTTGATCACCAAGGCCGGCAGCATCAAAGGAAACGTGGATGCAACGCGGCTTACCCTGAACACGACTGAGCAGCAAAAAGTAGAAATTTCGAACAATGGCTCCGGAGATCCCGCTTCGCTTGAAGTCCGTGAATCCGCTGCGGTCAACGGCGTTTTGCAAGTTGGCAATAACGGCTCGTTCAAAGTGATCGGGCAGCAGGACGGTGTTTCCGACGGCACGCTTTCGATTGCGGGAACAGTGCAGGTTGATTCCAATGGCTCGCTTTTTGCCGAAACGATTTCCCTGGCTGAAGGAGGGGAACTGGTTCTCGGCAATGAGGCTACGCCTGACGCCACCCGACTCGCTGAAGCTCAGGTGCTCGCAGGCAAAGGCACGGTCACGATCAACGACAACACGACATTCGTTGTCGGTTCGGTTGGTGATACGCACGGCATGACGCTCAATTTCAACGGTGCGAATGCCGATCTTGAAATGAGCAGCGGCTTCTACGAAGGATCCACTATTAATCTCAACGGCAAGAGCTGGGAACTCAAGGGTGAAGGCGGCGACGGCTTTGGCGTGAACACCGTCAACGTAAACAACGGCTCAACGGTTTCCTACACGGACAATGCCGTTTTGAAGAACAACACCACGATCACGCTTAATGCGGGCGGCAAGATTGAAGCCAATAACATTGCTTTCGAAGATCGCTACACGGGCGGTCTGACGCTTGCGGGCGGTACGCTCTCGACCACACTCGATCAGATCTTTTCGGAAGTAAACGCCGACAAGTACATCGAAGGTACGAATGTTGAGACGGGCGAAATCGAAAAGATTCCGGTGTCCGGCATCCAGTCCGTGGGAGCCGTCAAGAATGAATTGACGGGTGCAAACGGAAACAAGAACGAGTAAGGTACGTATGAGTTTACAGACGACGGCTGGACAGTAAATGCCGTGATTTCGGCCTCTTCGATGCTTCAAAGTGCGTTCGACAACTTCGAAAACTCTGAAAGCACGTTGATCTTCTCCGGCACTCAGGACGACGAAAGCGGTGCTTTCGGCGTGGAGGACGCCAACAAGCTCAACAGCAACATCGTTCTTTCGAGCACGACTCTCGATGCCGGTGGCGACGTTACGTTCGGTGAAGCAACCGAAGGCGAAAACGTCGTGATGACCAACGCCGTGGGCTTCCAGGGCATTGCCAATGCCGACAATGTCTACGTGAAGGACGGGCATCACCTGTATCTCGTGGGCTTTGAAGGCGACGAAGGAAAGACCAATCTTCTCACCACTGCCGGAGAAGGCACGGGCACTATCAACGTGACGGACAGCAGCAAGCTCACGCTGGGCCTTGACGGTAAAAAAACGGGCGGCTACGTAGCTCACATCGAAGTTACAGGCAGCAGTTTTGACGTAGCTTCGTCGGGCAAGTTTGCGATCGGTGGCCTCAATCTCAACGATGAATCGACGCTTACCGTCAACAAAGACGCAGAGCTTTCCGTCGATACGCTCACCGACAATGCCCAGGCGAGCACGGTTGTCAACGGTACGCTCGCCGTGTCGAATGCCCTTACGGCTAATGGATCCTTTGTCAACACGGGCCTTGTGAAGACGGACAGCCTGGCTTCGTTTGTCGATTTGAATAACTCCGGACGCATTGAAACCGCCGCTGCCTTCAACGGTACAAAGGTTGTCAACACCGGGATGATTGAATCGGATGCGGCTGCATTCTTCGACAATCTGACCAACAGCGGGACGGTAACCGGAACGGAAATTGAAGTGGGTGATGATTCGGCATTCGGTTCGCTGCAGAATCAGACGGGCGGCACGATTGAGACCGCAGGCAATGTGACTCTCAAGCTTGCCGATGCGAATTCAAACGCCGGCACCATCAAGGGTAAGGACGTGACCGTTAACCTGGCCGACGGCGCTGCCTTTGCCAACACGGGCATCATTGAAGCAAGCGGCACGGCGGCGTTCGATTCCGTTTCTAACAGTGGAAAGATTGCGGCGGTTGCAGTCAATGTCGGCTCGGATACGAAAGCCGGTATGCTTCAGAACAACACCGGTGCAAGCATCACGGCAAGCGAAGCCGTTAACTTAATGCTTGCCGGAGAAAATGCCAATGCAGGCCAAATTGCCGGCTCCGGCGTAAGCATCAATCTTGAAGCGGATGCTGTCTTTACCAACAGCGGAACGATCAAGGACACGAGTGAAGCCAATCACATCAATCTCACGGGCGGCGAAGGTTCCAAGTTTGTGAATTCCGGCGCACTTGAGACTGCGGGGCTGGTGATCAGCGGATTGAAATGTGAAACGCCCTCCAAGATCGCAGCGAACTCGGTTGCAGTGTCTGACGGCAG
>CALUYR010000264.1 GCA_944325045.1 Candidatus Gastranaerophilales bacterium | reverse complement strand
GACGGCCGGTGGGAGAACTACTATGTGGACGTGAAAATCTGGGGCGAGCATCCAGAAATGGAGGATATGTACCAGAAAGGCGACTACATCGAAGCCGAGGGCCGTGAGATTGAAGACCGGCCCGGCAAGAACGGCACCGTTTACCACAGCCTTACAGCCAAGGATGTGAAGCCGGGCGGTCTGGTAATTCTGCGCTGGATGCAGCAGGCCATCGATGCGATGCTGTCTGCCTCCCCCCAGGAGCCTCCCATGATGACCGAGACGGACGAGGAAACGCCATTCGACGCTCCGGCCCCTCAACCGGTGCAGGCTTCGATGGACGAGTACGCTGCCCGTACCCGTGACGAAGAACTGGAACGTCAGCTCGATGCAACTGAGGAAGATGACCTGCCGTTTTGAAAAGGCCGACAGTGAGGAGGTGATGCAGATGGCCAAAGGACGGCTCGTCAGCACGAGTTTTTGGACGGACAGCAAAATCGTGGACGATTTTCTGCCGGAGGACAAGTATCTGTATCTCTACTGCCTGACCAATCCACATACCAACCTGTGCGGCTGCTACGAGGTCAGCATCAAGCAGATCTCCGACGAGACGGGGTACGACCGGGATACCGTGGCACGGGTGTTGCAACGGCTGGATGAGGTCCATGGGGTGGTGCGGTACAGCGCAAAAACCAAAGAGCTGCTGATCCGCCACTGGTCGCGCTATAACTGGTCGGCGTCGGACAAGCTCAACCGCCCGCTCCTGGGCGAAATACAGGGCATCAAGAACGTACAGTTCCGGGCCTTTGTGGCAGAGCAGTACAATGCCAGAACATCCGTGACGGTCCCTTTTGAGTGCGCTGCCCCAGTGGAAACCGCGCTGGAACCGGACGGAGAATCTGCGCCGGCCCCCAAAAAGAAGGAGCGGCATAAATACGGCCAATATGGTTGGGTCAAATTGACCGACGAGGAGTACGCCCGGCTCCGGGCCGATCTTGGCGAAGCAGAGCTGACCCGCTGCATCTCCTATGTAGACGAGAGCGCCCAGGGCAACGGGAACAAGAACAAGTGGAAGGACTGGAATCTGGTCATCCGCCGGTGCCACCGGGAGCAGTGGGGAACAGGGCGGCGCAACGCCGCAGCTCCTGCCGCCTCTGCCGGAACGATGGACGACCTGCGGGTTCTCCACGATATGTTTGGAGGCGAAGGCCAATGACGAACAAAGATATGACGGAGCTGTTTTCGGTCATGCTGCTTGCATGGCCACAGGCGGAAATGTTCAAGGGCGGTATCGCCAAACTTGGGCCGACCATTGAGTTGTGGACGGCCTGCACCAAGGATATTGATTTCTGGACCGGCCAGCAGGCTGTGGTGCTCCTGTGCAAGACCAGCAAGTTCCCGCCGACCATCGCCGAGTTCCGCCAGCAGGCGGAAGTTGTAGAGCAAAAGACCAGGGATTGCATTCTGGCCGATTGGGGCGGCCTCCGCCGGTGTGCGATGGGCCTTAAAAGATTCGGCGGCATCGACCCTGCAGCCGTCCGCCGGTGGTACCAGGGCCTACCGCCTGGGCTGGCAAAGTCAGCAGTCGACACGATGGGCGGCCCGGATAAGTTGCTGATCGGAGACGGTAAAGGTTTGGACTTTGGAGGATTCAGCCGGGCGTACAAGTCGGTCATGCGGAGCAAAACCACACTTCCGGCCGGGCAGAAAAAATTGAAAGGAGTTTAACCATGGAAAAACTGTTCAACGGGCTGGTGCTCTCGCTTGAAGCGGACACCCTGCACGACTTCAAGACCGATTTTTCAAATGTCCTCACGGATACGCTTGCCAAGATGCAGAAGGCAGGGGAGACCGAGGGCACGGTGACGGCCAAGATCAAAATCACCCTATATAGCCGGGTCAACGATCTGGGAGTGCCCTACAGCGAGCCGCTGTTTGTCCATGAGGTGACAGGCTCGGTTCCCCAGAAGCAGACGGCCAAGGGCGAGCTGGGCGGTGACTACTCGCTGGAGTATAACGCCCAGGCCAAGAGCTACACCCTGCGGCCGGCTGATGTGGCCCAAACCACGCTGGACGATTACACCTAACCCTGAAGGAGTGAGCTGCCGTGTTCTATACCATAGAACACTACCCCGACCCCACGGCCGGGGAGGCCATGCAGAGGATCAAACGGAAAGAGAGGAACGAGCGGATGAACGCAGGGAAACGCTTTGAGGCCGATTGGCGAGACAGTATCGTCAAAGCGGAAAACGTCTGGTATTACCGGTTTAGGGATTCGCCTGCTACATACTACGGGGGCGCGCAAGATGGTATCCGCTTCGCGGCCGACAACATCTGCGACTGTCTGGTTTATGCTTATCCCTGCCTGCATTTGTTTGAACTTAAAACGGTGGAGACGCCCAGCGCCAGCCTGACGAGCCTTTTCGGGGAGTTTGACCCCGAAAAAAGGCTCTACAAAAAAGAAAAACACCTGCTGGAAATGGCCCGGGTTGCCCGGTGCCCTGGCATAGATGCGTCGGTGGTCATCAACTTCCGGGCAACGGGCCACACCTACGCCTGCGCTGCCGGAAAAGTTCTGCGGCTGCTGGATGACGCCCGGGCCGG
>CALUYR010000263.1 GCA_944325045.1 Candidatus Gastranaerophilales bacterium | reverse complement strand
TACTTACGAAATTAATCCTACTATATAGGTTGATATTAAGGATCATCAATAGTTTTATTCTTATTTTATAAGATAATTAATATCTTATATGCCATCCTACTTTTGAAAAATACAAAAAAATAGTAGGATAGTAGGGTTTGTTATCAAAATGTTAATGGTAATATAAAAATGTAGGAAAAATGTAATATAAAAATGTAGGTTTTCCTACATTCTTTTGTTATACTTTTTATAATATTTGGAGGTATAACATTGAAAGAATTAAATAAATTAAAACAGGAGTTATTGATAATGAAAACGCAAAGAATAAAACCAAATTATGCTGAATTAGCTAGATTACATGAATGTGACTATCGGACAGTAAAAAAATATAATAATGGTTATGAAGGAAAACCAAAAAATCGTGCAAAAGAATCTAGATTGGATAAATACAGGAATGATATAAAAAATAAATTGTTATTACCTGGTTCAACTATAAAAGGAACATATGAGTACTTTAATGAACAAGATAATAATATTGGTAACTATTCAAATTTTTATAAATATATAATTAAAGAAAAAATAAAACCAATTAAAAATAATAAATTCCATCCAAGATATGAAACTGATCCTGGCAAACAATTACAATTTGATTGGAAAGAAGATATTAAAATGTACAACAAATATGGAGAAGTATTTGAATTTAATATTTTTTCTTCTACATTAGGATATAGTAGATTACATATATTTATTTATAGTAAACATAAAACAAGATTAGATGTACAAAGATGTTTAATAAAGACTTTTCAATATATTGGTGGATTACCAAAAGAAATTTTAACAGATAATATGAGTAGTATAGTAAATACAAATACAAAAGATTTTATAAATGAATTTAAAGTATTTACCAAAGATATAGGATTTGAACCAAAACATTGTAAAGTTAAACATCCTTATACGAAAGGAAAAGATGAATCATGCAATAGATTTATGAGTTGGCTAATTCCTTATAATGGTGAATTTGAAAATGAAGAAGAACTAATAAAAATAATAGAAAAAATAAATTTGAAAATAAATAATCAAATAAATGAAACAATCGGAGTTCCCCCAATAATGTTATTTCAAAAAGAAAAAGAATATTTAAACCCTCTTCCAAATAATAAAATTATGAATCAATATTTATATGATACATTATCCGTTAAAGTATCAAATGAATCATTATTTTATTACAAAGGCTCTAAATATTCTGTGCCAATAAAGTTTATCGGTTCAATGTTAAATATAAGAGAAGAACTCAATAAACTTTACGTATATTATAACAAAGATTTAATAACAATACACAATATTTCTAATAATTTTATAAATTATAAAGAAGAACATTATAATGAAGGTTTAATAAGTATATTAAAAAATAAAGAACAAGAACAAATTGATGAAATAGCAAAGAAAAATTTAGAATTAATAAATAAATTAAGTGAGGTATCAAATGAGTAATTATATAAAATTAACAAATAATTTAGAAATATTAAAATTAGAAAAAATAAGACAAAATATAGATCAATATATAGATTTAATTAATAGTAAGAAAAAAGATGTTGTAGATGCATTATATGAACTTACAAATTTAGAAATAGAATTAAGAAATGAAAAGCAATGTATGGATGTGTAAGAACTGCAGGATTTCCATTTATAAAAACGTTTGAAGAATTTGATTTCTCGTTTCAACCAACAATAAACAAAGAACAAGTATTAGATTTTAAAAATTTGAGATTTATAGAAAATCATGAAAATATAATATTTGTGGGAAGTCCAGGAGTTGGTAAAACACATTTAGCTACATCAATAGGGATAACAGCTGCTCAAAATAGAAATTCCACATATTTTATTAATTGTAATGATTTAATAGCAAATTTAAAAAAAGCAAATTCGGAAAACAGATTTATAAACAGATTAAATCATTATGCCAAATATAAAGTATTAATTATAGATGAAGTTGGTTTTTTACCAGTTGATACAGAAGGAGCAAATATGTTATTTCAATTAATAAATAAAAGATATGAAAAACATTCAACAATAATCACAACAAATAAGCCATTTGGAAAATGGCATGAAATATTTAATGATGTAACTTTGGCAATTGCCATATTAGATAGACTATTACATCACTCCCATATAATTAATATTAATGGTAATTCATATAGACTAAAAAATAAAATAAAAATAGATTCAGAAGTCTCTGAACCTACACAAAACTAATTACATAAAACCAACATTTTTATTTTCAACTTTTTCGACATTTTTATATTGACTTTAACAACATTTTACCACAAACTTCTATTATTTATAATTCTAACAGTTAAATCATATTGATTCTTATTATCTCGCTTTTGAATCGCTTTATCTATATAAAAGTCAAGATTTGAAATGAAACTATCCCACGATACTAAAGAACAATAATGATCTAAGTTAGCATCATACATACCTTGTTCAGAACAATGTTTATAAGTACTTTTTATATTAAACATATTCTTTCTTACCAAATTATCAAAATTTTTTACCGTTATTGAATCAGGATTTTTATCTATTAACATTTTTTCAGCAGCAGGAGTATAAACAGCTATTAGCCCATTACATCTATTATTTTCTCTATCTTCTAAGGAATATCTAATTTCATCATATATCCAGTCATCAATATTTCCCAAAAAATTTCTTTTATGTGTTATTGCTTCTGGAGTTAATAACACAATCGTAACACTTGTTGTTCTTAATTTATCAAATAAATACTTTTTTATTGTTGCTTCTGACATATTTGATCTATTAACTTCTTCTGAGCAGTTTATTATATCATCATTATTATTAAATTGTTTTACCAATTCATCTTTATATAAATGTCCATCTGAATATCTAAAAGATATAAATACTTTTCTTGCCATTAAAATACCTCACTTTATAAAAAATTAATTATTAGTCCTATTAATATAAAAATTAAATAAAAACCAATTATGGAAAATGATTTCATAGATAATATCATTTCAGCCAACAATTCACTTTTCAATTGTGTATTTCTTGGTTTCATATCATATATTGATTTTTCATCTAATTTTTCCTCGTTTAAGCCTTTTACAAAATTATTGTATTTAGTTACGTAGATTTTTTCCATTCCTAAGTAATACGCATCAAGTATCATTCCTAGAATTGTTAAAACTAATATCATCCACCAATAATCTTTAAATTTTTCAACCGCTAATATAAGAGTAATCAATATAGTATAAACAACACACATTGAAGCCTTTATTATTCCACTTTGACTACTCATTCTTGAGATATTATTTTGTAGCATCTCAATATAGCATATAACAGACGGTTGATTTTTAAAATCTAAATTTTTGCCCATATTATCACCTCACTAAAAAAGAGCATATTCCATCTTAAAAAATGAAATACACTCTATCATTCAATATTATTATATCATATTTTTACAGTAATAAAAACATATTATATTAAATTAGAAGCATCCAGCCTAATTACTCTTCATTATCAATAATGCTTTCTATTTCTTTTCCTATACGTTCAATAACACCAACCACTAAGGCATTACCCATCATAAAATATCTCTTTTTATCAGACATACCTGTATTAGTCCAATCATCTGGGAAGCCATTTATTCTTTCACA
>CALUYR010000262.1 GCA_944325045.1 Candidatus Gastranaerophilales bacterium | reverse complement strand
AATAAAAAAGCATTTTTCAAACATATGGAAAAAATGCTCTTACTATTATCTAGCTTTTCCTGTAGTTTTCTCTTGTGTTAAACTATCGTTTTCTTTTCCATCAATTTGACCTAGCATTCCTTTAATTAAATCTCTAGTAGATGGATCAAGACTTTCAAGTTTTGTTTGAAATTTTTTAGTAACAGTAGCCATGATTTGTTTTGCTTGTTCTAATTCATGTTCTTTTCTTGCAACTGTTTGTCTACTTTCATCTAATTCTTCTAATAAAGAAATAACTTGTTTTAATGGTGAATAAGCAGAAGATTGTCTATTAACACTACTATCAGAATAACTAATGCTACTTCCTTTACTACCGATTCCTGATGATCTGAATCCGCCCATTTAATATTCCTCCAATCTGATTTATATTACCAAAAAATAATATTACATATATATTATAGCACATTATCTATTTTTTACAATATTTCTAGGTTTTTTTGACACATTTTAAGCAAATTTATTTACATGATATCAACATTTTTTCATTATTCTTTCCATTAACTAACATCTTCACATTAATATTTGTAATTTCATTTAAATCATTATAAGGCATCTTTTCACTTATAAATATATCATCATTCATATTATAATGAAACATAAACTCTTCCTCATTAATACATAATTTTGCAAATCTTATTTCAAAATCTGTATAAGGTATTAAAATAAAATAATAATAATTCCTTGCAAGCACCATATATGATAAATAATCCCCACATAAATTTAAGCTACATAAATATTCTTTTGCTGTACTGCTGAAATATCTAATATTCGTCATAATTAAGTTGTTTATTATTTTATTTAAAGTTAAGTTGTCTAATCTTTTTTCTGAATATAAATATGATAAAACACTATAAGTATCTTCACTACCATATAAGTAATTTCTATTCATATTTAAAATGTACTGTTTAAATTTTATATCATTTGCATCATGTTCTTTTTCTACTTTATCAAATAATTTACTATATAAATTTACAAAATTAATTGCCTCACTTAATACTTTAAAATCATCACAATCTTGTAGAATATAATCCTTAAAAAACTCTTCAACCTTATCTCTAACAAAGCCAACTTTTTTATAACTAACTTTAGTTGTATCATTTAGTAACAAATTAACGCCAAATAATATATCATTACTATTTTTCTTTCTTCCAATTAAATAATGTTGAAAAAATCTAGAAAAATCATATATAAAAGTATTATTAGAGTTTTCTTCTAAAACATTCAAATCATAATAATTTGGTAAAAATTGCCTTGATAAATTAATAAACTTTTCAAATAATTCATCAATTATATCTTTATATTGTAAATAGTGTTTCTTATAATCTAAACCAATTATTTTACAAAATTCAATTTTTAGGTATTCATTGTGTTTTGTATCAATACTTTTTTCTAATTCATCAAATTGATACTTTTGACTATCTAACCCATTTTCGTATAAAAGTTTTAATATCATTTTACTACCTAAGATTTCATAACCAAAATAATTAGATTTATATTTATTTGTATTTGAATATTGTGGATTTCTTCCTTTTACAAAAGATGAAGTATCAAAATCTATTAAATTTGCATTTACTGAAATATTTCCAACAGACCAAGAACCATGCAAAAATCTTTTCATAAACTTTTCAGCTTCTAAAAGTGCTAACTTATTTGATAGCTGATTTAATTGTTCAAAAGAAACTTTATCTTTATTAACAAAAGCATTACTTATTCTATATAATTTTTTTTCTTTATTAACCCTAATTTCTATAACACTAGGTAGTACATATCTTTCTTCCTTTACAGTATCATCAGTTGCTAAATACTCGCTGATAAATTCAAAATTATCAGTAGTATCAAGTATCGCTAATGTTTCAAATGTTGGAATTGTTAATTCTTTTGATAGTATATTACTAATAATTGTCTCCTTTATTGCAGCTGCCAAAGAAAACTTACCATTACTATAAACCTCTTTAGGAGATGTTGCCAAAGTGGTTTTATCACCCTTTATATTAAAACATTCTCCATAAAAATACGCCCTACCAGAACCTTGATTTCCACTTAATGAAATACCCATTGGATCTTCCTGTTTATCCGCATAACCATTTTCTAATAATTCATTATTTGATTTCTCTTTATTAAGTGTAATAGAAAAAATTTTACTAATATTTTCAAAAGCATTTTCTTCTTCATATTTAACATTAAATATTTGTTCATATAATTCAGCATTTATATATATAGGTATAAATTTAGCCTTGGCTTTATATACTTGCTGTTCTACAAAATTATCTTCTAAAAAATATTTTGCTAAATTAGATTTTTTATCTATAACTTCCATATTATCAATCACCTTATTAACTTATTTTCTTCACAGAATTTAATACAATATTCACAAGCATAACATGGTGTTTCACACTGTTGTTTATCTAATATTCTCTTTGGAATAACATCCCTAAAACCAATGGTTCCATAATCCTTTATAAATCTAATATACTTGTTTGTATTATAATTCTGTAAAATTGTATTTAGGTCATCATTAAAATAATTACCTAAATACATATTTTGATGTAGATTAAATACTTCACAAGGATAACAGTCCCCATTACACTTCATAAATATTTTTGGACTAACAAATGTACCAATTTCTTGACAAAAAGTATTATCACATAATGCAACTTCGTTATATACAGATTCAGTTTTAACATCAATTTTTTCAGTTGCTAATGGATTTGAATTTACATAATATGAGTTAGTTAAATAAACTCTATCTTTAGGAAATTCACCATATTTTTCAAGATATGTTTTATATAATTTTAATAACTGTGAAGTATCTAAATTAGATTCTCTGGTGTGAATGATACCTATATTTAATTCATTAATATTATAATGGTTGGATACATAGTTTATAATGTTACAAATGTGTTCAAAAGGAACTGTTTGTTGTCCGATTGAAATTTGCAAAGATGGTACAAAAAATTGATTTTCAAATAATCCACTTTCTTCAAGTTTTTTAAAATAATATTCTTCATTTTTGCCCCAAAAACCATTTGAAATTATTTTACTAATATCTACTTTACCACGTGAATAACTAATCATAGAACACATTTTATCAAAAGCAAGAAAAGGTTCTCCACCTGTTATTGCAAACGCTGGAATTCCTATAATAGTTAAATCATCCACAAGTTTATTTAATTCATCTTCTTCTATACCTGTTCTTTTAGTTTCAATTCTATTAGCTGCCATTCCACAATCCTTACAATTACAGTTGCATTTATTTGTTATTTCAAATGTAAATTGAATAGGTCTAATATCTAACTCATTTATTTTTTTATCTGATTGCCATTTTCTAATATCTTCATAAAAACTATTTTTCTTTGAAGAATACTTTCCAATGGTTGGAACTAAAGATTTTTCAGCTATAGATATAAAATCTTTTATAATTTCTTCTTCTATCATAATACCACTATAATTCCTTTTTATACCATCTTTCCAATTCATCATTCTTATATATTCTAAATCCTCTTTTTTGATAAAATTTAGTTGCTATATCATATCTATCATAGGTACACAATATCATATACTCATAATTTTTATCCTTTGAGAATTTAATTATTTCATTATACAATTTAGTTCCTATCTTGTGATACCTATAATCTTTTTTAACATAAAAACTATTTAATTTAATTGTTTCATCATCAACTTTTAATCCACCGATAGTTGCAATAATATTATTTTCATTGTCAAAAACTACTAAAAATTTAGAACTATCTTTTTTATAGGGCTCAAAAGATTTATTTTCTAAATAATCTTTCCACTCATTAAAACCAAATTCATCTATTGCAACGCTTTTTAGAAAATCAACTATTTCATTTCTTAGTTCATCAGTATAAGAAACAACTCTAAATCTATCATTTGATAATTTATTAATATGCCATTCACATATATCTACAATTGTATCTTCACTATTAAATCCAATATAATTCATTAATGTTATGAAGTTTGAATCTGCGTTTTTTAGTTTAAAGTTTTTATCATATTTTTGATAAAATTCTTTATTCATTTGCCATACTGCTATTGAAAAATCTCGTTCTCTACTTGGTGGAATACTAGCTCTAGTAGTCAAATTTATATAAGGCATAACATAAGGAGCTCTTGTATATAAACCATTTGGCAATTTTACAACTAAGCCACTATTCGTTGTACCAATTATAAAATCCCTTAAATCAACTACATCAAATACTTTTTCATTAATTGAATTGGCCAGTAAATAAGTTTCGTTTATAACTACATCTGTAGGCAATTTTTCCTTAATACTATTTAAAGTTCTGCCAGTAACTGAATCATCATCAACTAAAACATAACTACCATCCTTGATTTTTTTAACTTGTTCTTCAATTGTTTCATGCCCTAATCTACCAATTAATTTTATATATTTATCTTGGTATGAACTAACATTAAATAATCTTGAAACTTCCAAATTGTATGTACCTCTAAAATAACTATCTAAATTAATAGTATTTTGTTTTTGCAAATAATCATAAGCATCCTTTAATTGAAATTCCATATTAATAACTTTTATAAATATCTTATTATCAAAACAATTACTTAATAATCTCATAAATTTATTTAAAAATTCTTCTTGTAATTGTTGCAATAATTCTTTATTATCTTCTCTTATTAAATTAGATAAGGGCAAAAGTGATTCATTTCTAATCAAATAATTGCCAACATCCTTATATGAAATGATTTTCTTTGAATGTTTTTTTCTAATATATCTTGAAGAAAGAAATGATGATGAATTTAAATTATCTATAAAATACATATTATCATTTTTAATTTTCATAGTTTTAACAAATAATTCATCATAACCATCTCTATTTAAACATACTGCAATGCCATTTTTCTTAAAGCAATACATGAATTCAACATTGTCGCCACCAAATATATATGCAACTTTAATTCTTTTATCAATATATTTTTGTAAATATTTTTGTAGTCTCTCTATAACATCTGTAAAATTTATTGGTGTCCTTACATATATGGATTCCCATGGATCAATCATTAACCAATCATTATTTTTAAGATATTCTCTACCTTCATTGATTCTTTCATATTGATCACTTATATAATATGGTTTAGTTGATATATAATCGTCATGTGAAAGAGATAAATATCCACCTATGACGTCATAACCATCTTCAGATAATACCTTCTTTGCTTCTTCCATCATTTTAATATGTCCATCATGAATAGGATAAAAGCCACCTGTTGATAGTAATACAATAGGATTTTTTTTATTATTAACATTTTCTTTAAGTTTATCAAAAGGAGTTGTTAATAAATCTATATTATAATAATCAATCTCCTCTAATGTAAATGGATCTGGAACAAATCCTGCTTTAATAAGTAAATCTTCATCTTTGTACTCTCTATATACCTCTGAATAATATTTATCTCTTAAAACTTTCCAAGCAAATGTTGCCCTAGGAGTTTTATTCTTTAAATTTTTATATGCAACATCAACATCAATATATTTAAAATTCTTATCTAGTTTTAATTCTTCCCATAATAACTTCACCATAGAATAAAAATCCTTTCTATTAGTCTTTCATTATCTTTTGCAATCTATCGTAATAACCTTCCCATCCATTCCTTACTGAACTATCCCACAAGTCTAAATGGATAGCAGGAGAACATCCCATATATTTGTGCAAATTATATCTATGTAAATTTTCTAAATTGTTAGCGTAAAATTCAAACTGTTCTTTAGATTCATTATCTAGGGAATTTAACAATTCCTTTTGTTTTTCTTCACTATAATTTAAATAATTCAAATATAGTTCTACAAAATCATAAGGAGCTCCAAATACAGTTTCGTCAGTTCGATTATCATACATATCACCACTTGGAGTTACTTTCATAATAGAATCTGGTATTTTCAAAAATTCACCAACTTTATAAACTTCTGATTTATGAATATCAGAAATAATTTGAACATCTACCATACCATCTGATGCTTTGCCAATATATCCTAAATATGTTCCCTCATCTTTATTTGTAGTACCACAAATTATTGCATTAAATCCCTCTTGGCATAATAAGCTTGTTGTATAATACAAAATAGGTGTTCTACTATAAGGGCCTAATTGACCTATTGCCCAATCTTCTCCTGTAATTTCTAATACACTTTCTAAATCATTTCTAATATCTGTATTAATTCTTGATAGATCTACAATATAAGGTTTTAAATCTAATTTTTCACATAATTCTCTTCCTCTCAAAGTTGCCTCTTCTTGATTTGTAACACCTTTTGATTTAGTAATAGGCAACAATAATGGGATTACTTTTTTTATAGGTGAATCTGTTTGTTTATAAGCATAATTTACTATTCCTAACACTACTGCTGAATCAATACCACCACTTATTGCAACTACACATGATTTTAAATTAAATTTACTCATATAACTATTTAATAATTTTGCTTTTTTAATTACATAATCTTTGGCATTAAAGTTTTTTTCAGTTCTCATTTCATCTATAGCTTTTAATAGTAAACTGCTAATTGGTTTATCACTTTTTTCATTATAAACTTTCATAAAAGTATTCCTCCTTCCATTTCCCATTCATATCTAATATGACCATCTTGAAAGAAAATTAAGTTTCTTAAATTTTCTGGATTAGTATCACGTGTATATTTTGTTAATGGTAGAGAGAACAATACATTTTGACCATCAACATCATAAATAGTACCGATTCTTTCTAATTCCAATAATTTTGTACCATTTTTTTCTAAATAATTTTGCATATCCTTTTTATTTTCATCTGTAAGTTTATTTTCTAAAATCCATAAATGAGCAGATTCTCTTCTATATTCATCATTTACTGGTCTTAATGTAACTTGTTCAACTTTGTTTTCCTTTGCAAATTTGATAAATTCTGCAACTTCTTGACTATTATCCATCATATGTTTACAACATACGCAGGTTAATCTTACACAAAACTTTAAGTCGTGTAGATAATCAATTAGTTCTGGTAAATTAATATAATCTGAATTATCTTGCATATAATTTTTCTTATTTAACTCTGGTCTATGGCTTACTACTGAAATAGTTATAGTAGTTAGTCCTTTGTCATACCACAATCTCAAATACTTATCATATTTTTCTTTATTTTTTTGCAATAAAATACCATTCGTTTGTAATTCTATAAAAGGAAAGTTAAATTCTTTTAAATGATGTAAATAATCAGTTATTTGATCTGGAAACAATAATGGTTCTCCTCTGCTTGTAAGCATAACTGTATCAACATTACTTCTGTTTGCTAAATTAGCTGCAATTTTTAAATTTCTAAAATTAATTTCACAACTTTTTAAATTTTCTTTATTTGGAGTTTCACAAGATACACAAAACGGGCATTTTGCAATACAAGCTTCACTGCCAACTACAACACTAAACATTTTGAATTTCATTATTCATCTACCTCCATAAAAACCTTATTAATGTCTCCACCATAATTCATAAAGAATTCCTCAAAATAGGAACCTATATCTTTTATTAAAATTTCTGTCCCAATCTTTATTTCATCTTTATATTTTTTATTAATATACATTGTTCCTATTATATCGCCACTATCAGATGAACCACCACACATATATATTTCGTAATCGTGTTCATTATCTTTAACATGACTAAATTCAATATAATCATTATTAAGTATTTTTAAATAAAATTGGAATTTTTCATTATATAATAAAACATCTAATAAACCACTATATATACCATTTTTAATTATTACTATTGATTTATCTTTTATATTTTTTAACCTTATTACTTTGGTTATCACATCAAAAGTATTTCCTACCAAATATTTTCCAGGTTCTAAAATAATTTCTGATAAATTCATAGATACTTTTATTTTTTTGAGATACTTTTCATTTAATTCTGAATATTTCTTTATTCCTGCAATACTAATAAAATTCAATTTAAAACTATTAAAATTTTGCTTTATATAGTTTATCATTTTTTCCATTGCATTAAAGTCATTTTTTATTTTTGTTTGCAAGTAAAAACTTATGCCAACTTTATTGCATTTAACTTTCAATAATTCCAACATTTTTATGCATTCATTTGTACTAGCACCCAAGTGCATTAATGTATCTTCAAAAACTTCCATTGTATTTAATCTCAATGCAATCTTACATTCTTTTAAATTAGCATAAGATATAAAATGATTTAATGTATTAATATTATCAAAAACAAAGAATCTAACCCCTTGATTATATAGATATTTTATTGTATCATTTCCAGCTAAAACATTAATTAAGCACATTTTGTTGGGTGATATATTTAATTTTGTTAAAAGCTCGAAATGTCTTATATTACTTATTAAAAAGCCATCATCATTATTAAATAATTGTTTCAAATTGTCTATAATAATATCATTTGAATTAGTTTTTAGTGGATAAAATATATTACCTAATCTTTTATAACCATCATAATTATAAATAAGTTTACTTGTATTAAATAAAAATTCTATATCATTCTCACTTAAACTCATAATTTCTCACCCCACAATAAATTTACCTAATATAAAGGCAAAACTCAAATATATTATAACATACTTTCTTTATTTCTTATATTATACATTAATAGTTTTAGTATAAATTAATAGGGATTTTATAAACTCATCTCAAAATCATCCTTTTCTTTGTCGTTGTAAATCTTTTTACTTGTTTTCAAATAACTAGGAACTCCAGCATAATCAAATAATTCATTTTCTTTAGTAGTACCTTTAGAAATATCATAAACGTCTTTAGACTCAAAATCATTATTATCATAATAATCTTTAACTTCGATAGTTGTTTCATCTTTCGTCTTTTCATTACCAAATTGTAA
>CALUYR010000261.1 GCA_944325045.1 Candidatus Gastranaerophilales bacterium | reverse complement strand
GTTACTGGCCGATAACCGTTCTTAACCGAGATTCTGAAGAGTTTCATGAAAAGCTAGGTCGATTCTATGAAACTGGTAATGCTAACGAGATGATGGATTTTTTTGCCCGAATTGTGAAAGACATCTACCCGGAGCAGAGCCTTATTTCAACTGAGAAACGGTCCAAAAGCTGCAGGCATTAAACCGAGTCCAGATGAGCAAATATACTCCTCCCGATCAACTCGCCGATGACAACAGGGACCGCATTTCCAATCATCCGTGCAACGTAGGAGATGTTGACTTTTTCTCCCGGAGCGACAAACTGATAATCCGTTGGAAAACTTTGCAACAGAGCAGCTTCCCGCAGGGTTAGCGCTCGATCCTGTTCGGGATGCCCAAAGCGTCCCGTGCCGTAATTGACAAATTGAGTTGTCATCGTGGGAGACGGTTCATCCCAATTCATTCGACCGTAGACGCTCTTGTAGGTCGATCCTGATGATTTCTTATGACAAGGGCAACGTAAATCTTCCGGCCAATCCTTCCATGTGCCGCCTGGTCTTGAAGCTCGGATTCGTTTCAAATTAAGCGCATTGAGAGAAAAGGTTTGATGCAAGGGATCCTCGGCATCCACGACGCCGGCTGCCACCTTCGGCAAAAAACCAATGGCATCACGCACAGTCTTTGGCTTTGCTCCGAAATGTTTTGCTTCCAGAATTTCGATTGGTCCCAGGCGAGAAGCAAGCAACACGAGCCGTCTTCTATGTTGAGGCAATCCGTATTCGGCACATTGCACGACTTTCCAGGAAGGCGATCTGTATCCCAATTTTCTAAGTCCTTCCACGAAGGACAAAAAAACATCTTTCGTTGCGAGTCCGGGGACATTTTCCATCGCCACCAGGTCTGGTCGGGTTTCTTCCACCAAGCGCAGAAATTCATCAAGCAGATGCCAACGGGGATCCGAGCTGTCAGCCTTTCTGTTGTAGGACGAAAATGTTTGACACGGCGGGCAACCTGCGAGCAACGTGATGCCCTTTTCCTGGTTATTTGTTGTCAAATACGGTTGGAGATCGAGGCCGTGAATGTTCCGGACATCTTTCTGCATGTAGACCGCCCGGTTGTTGTGCTCGAAGGCATAACGGCACGATTCGACGCAATCAATGCCTGCCCGGACGTTGATCCCCGTCCTGAGCAGACCATGGGTCAGGCCGCCCGCGCCGCAAAATAGATCAACGGCCTGAACCGAAACCTGTGCTGTCATGCTCGTCAAGCCGTCTGCTCAATTAATTCTTCAAGTTCTTCGCGATTCCAAGCCCAGCACACATTCGTGTTCTGATCCAGATCGAACAAAGCGTAGTCAATAAGGGTTTTAAACCCCACAACGGCATCAGCATCCTTTACTTTGTGTGCACGCCCGTCATACTGCCACTCCCAGACTGCACCGTCGGCATAAAAAAACTTCGGAACTATCCCCTTTGGTGTGGGACATTCCACCCCGTAATCATTCAGAACGCGCAACAGCGAGATTTCCTTGATGACGCTACCCTGCAAAATGAAGACGATTTCGCCGAGTTTTTTGCTGATGTCCGCAACGGCCTGTTCACTGCAATGTTCTTCGCGGCATTTGGCAAGAATCTGTTCTTTTGTGTAGGTCATAAAAATTCCCCTTGAGAATTTGGCTGTAACCGGTGGTACGGTTACTCGCTTGTTTTCAAATCAGCGCGAGCGAGACTTCCTTTTAGAAAGCAGCCCCAGTCGCATTAGATCTTCCTTGAGCTGAGGATTGTTTTCCAAAGCCTCTCGGTCGGGAGGGTTTTCTTTCAATTCCAGACGTACACAATCAATCACTTGGTGATGCTTTTGCTGCCAGTAACTTGCACCCCACTCTTGCGGTGTTTCTCCTTCGACTTCCATGCCCCAGTTGCCTATCCAGGGACAACACCAAGGATGCGGACTTCCGGTTTCAAGATCAAAAACAATCCCGCCTGCTTCTTTCCAGCCGTCGATAAATCGTTCGGTGAAATCGTCCCAGGCTTCCTCTGTTCCGAGGTCACTTTTAAGACGATCGAATTCAACAAAATGAACGGAAGGATAGTCACTGTCTTCCAGCGTTTCGGCTTTGATTTTGGGAGCCGTCAACCCCATGACGTATGGGATGCCGTCCAACTGGTTCCGAACCCGCTGCATCAAGATTCCCTGAACTTTCGTCAAGGATGGATAGTGTGCTCGATGCCAATCGTAATCAATGGCGTCACGCCATGATCTTCCGTTGACGTCCACATAATGTTTGAGTGCTTTGATAATTTCGGCCGCATGCGCAGCCGGAAAACCGAGTTCTTGCAGTTCCGTGAAAATCGTATTTGACATTTTGTCCCCTTGCGACAAAACCGACTTGTCGGTGGTACGACAAGACAAGTGGTATTTGTGTCAGTTTGGGGTGTACCCCATACTTACAACAAAGAATTATAGCGCAATTGTCCGTTTGAAGTTGCTTTTGTATAATGCTGACAAAAGTGCAAGCAACCAGACTCTAAACAAACAAAATGAGCAGTTCTGCCAAAATCGGTTACGCACGAGTGAGTTCCGACGATCAAAATCTGGACCGGCAGCTTGAACAATTGAAGGCGTACAACCTTGACAAAGTTTTTACCGATAAGGTCTCGGGAAAAAATGTTGAACGTCCGGGCTTTCGTCAAATGATGGAATATGCCCGCGACGGCGACATTATTTATGTCGTTTCTATGGATCGATTCGCTCGCAACCTTAAAGATCTGCTCACGGTTACCAAGGAGCTGCAGGAACGCGGCATCGCCATTCACTTTCTGAAGGAAAACATTTACCTCAGTCCAGAAGGTGACACGTCGTCAATGAGCAAGCTCATCCTTTCAATCATGGGAGCGGTCGCTGAGTTTGAACGATCGCTCATTCATGAGCGTCAAAAAGAAGGAATTCGTCTAGCTGTAAAACGAGGAGCATACAAAGGTCGAGCACCGATTGACATAAAAATCATTGATGATGCGAGACAACTTATTGAACAAGGAGTCAGCAAAACCAATGTTTGTAGACAACTCAAGATCAGCCGAACAACACTTTATAAGTACACGTCACCAAAAAATAAAAACGGTTTGCTGAACGATACTAAAGGCCAATAAATTATTTAACACGATCGAGCGTGAAGCATGTCTCCAATAATTTTTAGTTTTTTCTCCGGTGCTGGTTTTCTTGATTTAGGTTTTGAAACCTCAGGATACAAAATCGTCTTTGCCAATGAGCTATACAATGATTTTGCACAAGTGTATCGTCACTCCCGTACCGTTATGGGCATTCCAGCCCCTAAATACGGACTTTCTGAATGTTCAATTGAAGACTATCTTGAAGAAAAAAAAGAATCTCTCATTGAGAACATGAAAAACTCCAAAGCCTCAGGAGAACTGATTGGCTTTATCGGAGGCCCGCCATGCCCTGATTTTTCAATCGCCGGAAAAAACGCTGGAGCTTCTGGAAAACATGGCGTGCTGTCCCAGGTCTACATGGATCTGATATGTGCGACAAAGCCCGATTTTTTTCTTTTTGAAAATGTAAAAGGTCTTTGGCGAACTGCACGACATAGAGCCTTTTTTGATGCATTGCAGGAGCAAGCCAAGCAAGCAGGCTATTGTTTAACACGGAAATTAGTCAATTCGCTTGAGTATGGTGCACCACAAGATCGAGACCGCATTATTTTGATTGGCATTCACGAAAGCACCCTAAAAACGGTTCCGGAAAACCATGAATTAACTGATTTTCCGTGGCTTTTGCCAAATGAAATGACCGTGGAGCAGATCAAAGCACTTCACTGGCCTACTAGCACTCCTTTCGGAAGTTCACCTGAATGTCCAAATGACATTCTTAAAGATCAAACCGTTGCCTTTTGGTTTAAGAAAAACGATGTTGAGCATCATCCCAATGGGCAAGAATTCTTCATTCCACGAGCAGGGCTGGCAAAAATGCAAACAATTGATGAAGGAGACGACAGCAAAAAGTCTTACAAACGTCTTCATCGATGGCGTTTTTCGCCCACTGTCTGCTATGGCAACAACGAAGTGCATCTACATCCTTGGCTTGCACGGCGTTTGTCTGTTGCTGAGGCTTTGGCCTTACAATCTTTACCGAAAGAATTTGAATTGCCAAAGAGCATGTCCCTTACATCAAAATTCAAAACAATTGGCAATGGGGTTCCATATTTACTGTCAAAGACAATCGCTGTACGTTTGATGAAGTATTTAGAAACTCATGCATAAGTGAAGATATTATGATTGAAGAATTACTAACACCATCTTCCTTGTTGCTTCAAATCAAAAAGCTTATCGGAAAACCCTTGACCTATCCGAGTGGAAAAGGCGAATGTATGATCGTCAGAATCCAACTTCCGGAAGGGCCTATTGTTTTCAAGCGGCGAAAGGACAGCACATCATGGTCAAAACTTAAAGAAGAATATATTTCATCATCCATGATATGGCGTGTTATTAATGCGCTTAATACAAAAATCCCGATTCAAATTGATCGAGTTCTTGGAGCCAGCTACAACAGTAGGACGGTGTTGGAAACCCTAATAGCCTATTGTCCGAATTTTTTCATCTGTTATCCCAACAGGTACGCTGTTATCGGAGGACAAGTTCAGATCAACAAAGGGCACAAACATATACTCTGGAAACCAGATGAAGCCCATCAGGGACTATATCCGACTACGTTAGAGATTAATGGATATATTACTGAAGTTCCCAGCGTTGAAATCTATTGTGATGCCATCAACGTT
>CALUYR010000260.1 GCA_944325045.1 Candidatus Gastranaerophilales bacterium | reverse complement strand
TCTGGAACGAATGGTTCCGGGACGAGAACTTGCAGCAGCCTGTAACACAGGATACTGACGATGCCACCGAGACCGGAAGCAATGAAGGAAAGGATCAAGACAGCGCTCAGAGAGGCGGACTTCCTCTCAAAGCCGGAAAAATGCACGACTATTTCACATCCTGTCTGCCGGAGCCTCAGAAGGGCGAAAACGTAAGCATCGGAACTATTGGGAATATGCCAGTAGTAGCAACCAGCCTCGACGCAATTGCCGCAGCAGGGATGGATAGGGAAGTAATGGAATGGGCAAGAGTCGACAACCAGAACTACAACTACACCGGCATTCAAACGCTGGCGACAAAAGTAGTAAAAGGAACGGCCAAGGGGAAAACTGTCGAGACGAACTCCACGAATGAAAGCGGGCCTAATGAACTGACGCCAAGCAACTTATGGGCAATCAATTCAGAAACAGCAATCACCATCAACGAATTGCGGCAGGCCATCGCAATCCAGCACATCCTCGAAGCTGACGCCCGGGGCGGTACGAGATATACTGAGCTCCTGAAAAACGAATTCGGCGTAACAAGTCCTGACAGCCGACTCCAGAGAACCGAATACATCGGCGGAAACAGAATCCCGATCAACATCAGCCAGGTCATCCAGCAGTCTGCAACTGATACAACCAGTCCTCAGGGCAACACCGCAGCCTACTCGCTCACCACGAGCCGGAACAAAATGGTCACCTATTCCGCAACGGAACACGGGTATATCCTGGGCCTTGCAGTCATCCGAGTCGACCACAGTTACCAGCAGGGCTTGCGCCGGATGTGGAGCAGAAAGAGACGTTTCGACTTCTACCATCCGATGTTAGCAAACCTCGGGGAAATGGAAGTGCTCAACAAAGAAATCTACTGTCAGGGCACCGATGAAGACGATGATGTGTTCGGATACCAGGAAGCATGGGCGGACTATCGTTATCATCCCAACATGGTGACCGGCGAAATGCGGAGCAACTACGACCAGAGCCTAGACGCATGGCACTATGCAGACTACTACAAGGAACTGCCCGTACTTTCCAGTGAATGGATTAAAGAAGGAAAGGAAAACATCGACCGTACTATTGCGGTACAGTCCGAAATCAGCCATCAGTTTATCGCAAACTTCTACTTTGACCAGACATGGACACGGCCTATGCCGATTTACAGCGTGCCGGGTCTCGAGAAAATCTAAGCCATCACCTACTTCATATAAACCTCCTTGTGGCAGAGGTCCGGCCTTCGGGCCGGACCTTTGTCATTACAAGAGAAAGGACACACAACATGAGCCTTGCAGGTCTCGCAGGAGCATTAGCAACAGGAGCAGGCGTGCTCCAAAGTGTCGGACAAATCGCAGGTATTGCACTCCCAATCGTCCAAACACTCTTCGGCAACAAAAACACGACCACGAACCAAACCGGCGGCAGCACCATGACCGGGGCGAGCTCCAGCGCAATGCAGAGCACCAGCGCCACACAAAGCGTCATGAACCAGCAAAGTTTCCAACAGGGGCAGAGTACCCAACAGGGAAACATCTCTTCTCTCGGCCAAATCCTCAACACAGCAATGGGGAGTCCTACGGGAAACAACAGCCTAGGGGCATTCCTCGGGAACATGTTCCAGGCAGCAACAGCAAACCGGTTACAAAACAGCCAGTGGGAATTTGCCAACGCCATGAACGCATACCAGGCGGCAAGAGCGAACGAAATCAACCTGCAGGCAGTAACCAGTGCCAGGCAGTGGCAACGAGAGATGAGACAGACAGCCTATCAGGACACCGTAAAAGACCTTCAAGCAGCAGGACTTAACCCTATCCTTGCAGCCAGCAGAGGGGCAACGGAGACGCCTAACACCGCAACCAACCAAGCACAGGCAGCCAGCGCAGCAAGCATTCCGTCTGCGAAAACAGCTACCATGCAGGCAATGTATGACTACGGCAACAATACGGCACAGTTTTTGAACAACGCTATGGCCACCATCAACAACGCCAAACAGTACGGCTTTGACCAGGTGGCAAAGAACGTAACGCAGGACATGCTGCAGGTCTCAGAGACCAGCAGCAAGCAAATCAGTCAGACGGCACAGAGTGTAAGTAGCTGGCTCGACAGCGCACAGTCTCAGTACTGGAATTTTACCAATCCATTTGCATCCGGGAAAAAGGGTTTCTCTGGAATGGGTGGAGGTACGAGCCACGGAAGCGGCGGCGGTCGCGGAAGATAACAAATAAGCCCTTCCATCTCGGAGGGGCTTATGCTATACTATAGACACAAGGAGTGTGTCACTCAGCCGTGTTGGCCATCAAGTAGGGCCAACACGGCAGGACAACGTTTCTACACGGTAGCAGCTGCAAAAGATAACGCTTGTCCGGCTGGCCGCCGGACGTTCGGCCGCCGCGATACGCGGGCGTCGGCCTCAAAGGAGTTTTTAAGATGTGTTTCGCACCAAAGATCATGTTCAACGGGAAGTTCGGCGGCGGCGTCAAAGAATGGCTGCGCACCGGCGGCAATGAGCAGAGCCTAAAGAAGCAGCTTGCAGAGGGGAAAGCAAAACTCATCCCCTGCGGGCAGTGCATGGCGTGCCGCAAGCAGC
>CALUYR010000259.1 GCA_944325045.1 Candidatus Gastranaerophilales bacterium | reverse complement strand
AAGATATAGAGGGAATACACGTTCATAAGTATGGTGCTCATATATTTCATACTGATTATAAAGATGTATGGGATTATGTAAATTCTTTTGTAGAATTTAATCGCTTTACTAATTCTCCAATTGCTAGAATTGGTAATGAAGTATATAATATGCCATTTAATATGAACACATTTTCAAAATTATGGAGTGATGTTGTTACACCAGAAGACGCAAAGAAACATATTGATGAAGAAAAAAAAGAGTTAAATGGTAAAGAACCTGAAAATCTTGAAGAACAAGCTATTTCATTAGTAGGAAGAACTATATATGAAAAATTGGTAAAAGGTTATACTGAAAAACAATGGAATAGAGATTGTACTGAACTACCAGCCTTTATTATTAAAAGACTACCAGTAAGATTTACGTATGATAATAATTATTTTAATGATAAATATCAGGGTATACCAATAGGTGGATATACAAAACTTGTAGAGGCTATGTTAGATGGTATTGAAGTTAAATTGAATGCTAATTATTTTGATAATAAAGAAAAATATGATAGTATTTCTGAAAAAATAATATACACTGGTATGTTAGATGAATATTTCAATTTTAAATTGGGAAGATTAGAGTATAGGTCATTAAATCTTGATACAAAAGTTTATTATATTGAAAATTATCAAGGTAATGCAGTTGTTAACTATACTGGACACGATCAAAAATATACACGTGTTATTGAGCATAAGCATTTTGATAATACATGTATTTCTGATAAAACAGTTGTAACATATGAATATCCTGCTGATTGGGATCCCACAAAAGAAGCATATTATGTTATAAATGATGATAAAAATAATAGTTTGGCGGAGGAATATAGAGAATTAGCAAAAAAAGAAAAGAATGTTATCTTTGGTGGTAGGTTAGCTGATTACAAATATTATGATATGGATGACGTTATAAAAGAAGCATTTATTTGTGTTGAAAATGAATTGAAATAACAGGAGGTTTATGTATGAAAAATTTAATTAATAAAATGTTTATTAAAACTTCATCAAAATTAAGGATTCAAAGAAGAGAAAACAAAATATATATTTCCAATGAATCATCTAAAAGAGAAAAATTAATTTTTAATAAGATGATTTTTACAAATAGAAATAATTTTGTGCTTTTAAATTCAATAAAAACATTAAAAGGTGAAGATTGTAATATTAAAATGTTAAATAGGAAGTTAAAAGTAGTTCAGAGTTTGGAACAAAATGCAACTGCTTATTATTCTGAAGTTCCTAAAGTGTTCTTTATAGGTATTTCATTTGAACCAAATTCTGAATATGTAATAGAACGTTTAGAATATGAGTTAAATAAAACAGATACAGAACAAATAGAACAATATTTTTGTAACAATATTTTATTGATTTGTCCTGGATATCCTAGTAATAGTAATAAATATTTATGTAGTTTCATTCATTCTAGAGTTAGTGAATATGAAAAAAATAAATTAAAAATAGATGTTGCAGTTGTAAACGAATTATATATTAATAAAACTGAATTTTTTGAGTTCGAGGGTAAAATAGTTTGTAGAACTGGATATAATCAAATTAGATTGTTATTATTAAATAAACATTATGATAAGATTTTGATACATTTTCCTGTTCCTGAATATTATAGAATTTTGGATGCTGTTGATATAAGAAATACTCAAGTTCTATTTTATTCTCACGGTGTTGATACTCTTTATCGTGCTTATGATAAAATAGGTGCGCCATACTTTAAAAGTGATTTTAAAATTCCTGATAATTATTCAAGGAACTTTAAAGACAAGGATGAAGGTATAATACGATATAATAATAGACCTAACTTCAAATTTATTTTTGCTTCAAATTGAAATAAAAGTTATAGTGAAAGATTATTAAATATAAAATATAATAATTATGAATTAATTCCTAATTTTATAGATGATAAATTGTATACCTATGAACCTAAAAAAGAGGAATTGCGCAAAAAGGTTTTTGTTATAAGACCTCAAAATAATTTAAATACATATGCTATGGATATTAATGTTAGAGTTATATTAGAATTAAGTCATAGGGAATGTTTTAAAGATATGGAATTTTCTATCTATGGGGATGGTGATATGCATGAAAAATTATTATCACCACTTAAAAAATTTAAAAACGTCCATATATATAAGAAGTTTTTAACACACGATGAAATTGCAAAAATGCATAAAGAAAATGGTATTGGTCTTTTTGCTTCGAGATTTGATACACAAGCAGTTTCTGCATGTGAGGCTGCAATGTCTGGAAATGTAGTAATAACTTCTAGAGGGATTGGTACTGAAGAATTTATTGATCCAAGTATTGGAACTTACTGTGAAACTGAAAATTATAAGGAATATGCAGATTTAATAGAGAAAATATATAATGATCCAAAATTATTTAAGAAAATGTCTAAAGAGATGCATGATTCTGTTATGAAAACTTGTTCATATAAGTATTCAATGAAAAAGGATATTGAAGTCATAAAAAAATTT
>CALUYR010000258.1 GCA_944325045.1 Candidatus Gastranaerophilales bacterium | reverse complement strand
AGACAGTGGCTACAAGAAAATGTTATTGACACCAACTTGATACCCGCATACATGGAATACGTTGGAACCATCAATAATCATTTTTCAACCATTGGGGTTGTTGGTATGAACGAAATGTGTGAAAACTTCATGGGTGAAAACATTCTTAATCCTGCTGCACATTCCTTCTGTATTGAAGTTGGAGATCATATCCGCATGAAGTTGTTGGATTATCAAGAAGAAACCGGGCATCTGTATAACTACGAAGCAACCCCAGCCGAATCTACATGTTATAGACTGGCCTTGAATGATAAGAAGTTATATCCAGATATCATCACACAAGGCTCTGGAAAAGATGTTTACTACACTAATAGCTGTCATATTCCGGTAAAATTCATTAAGTCGATCAATACCACGTTTGCGCATCAAGAGGTACTTCAAACCCAATTCACTGGTGGAACTGTTATCCATTGTTATTTGGAAGGTGCTATTACTGGTGAACACGCGAAGCAGATTGTAAAATCCATGTTTGAAAAATATAGCGTACCTTACATGAGCTTATCTCCTATTTCAAGATACTGTGATGAACATGGATATGTAAAAGAGCGTGTTGATAAGTGCCCTATCTGCAAGAAACGCTTGAAGAAATATCAAAGAATCACTGGATATTTACGGTGCATTGATAATTTTAATCGTGGTAAGGCTGCTGAATTTAAGGACAGAGTGCAATTACAGGGGTGATATTATGCATCTAAAAGCAATCGTTGAAGAAGATTTCACGAATTATAAGAACCCAGCTATGCTTTTAGGGACAGTTTCTTGCACTGGTAAATGTTGTGTAGAAGCTGGAATACCGCGTGGCGTATGTATAAATAATGATCTACAAGATATTAACACATGCATTATCGAAGATGATTCGATTTGTTCGGCGTATCTTGGTAATCCAATAACAGAAGCTATTATTTTTGGTGGATTAGAACCATTCGATCAATTTGATGAAGTTTTGGATTTTATTCATACTTTGAGAAAGTGTTATGACTGTCCAGATTATGTCGTGATCTATACTGGCTATTATCCTAATGAAATTGAGGATAAATTAGAGCAGCTAGAGCAATTTCCAAACATAATCGTAAAGTTTGGTAGATTCATCCCAAATGATAAGCCTGTGTTTGATGAAGTGTTAGGTGTTGAGTTAGCTTCTTCAAACCAATATGCAGTAAAAATTAGCTGAAAAATCAACCTAATTTTTGGTTAAACGGCGAATTGAAACCTAACACGGATTGATGTAATATGTAATCGCAACAAAGCCAATAAATCAAAGACGGGGAGGACTTTGATATGAGCAATGTTGGATACGTACTGAAAACCCATTGGCAGCATAGGAGGGATATGCGAAGAATCACCAAACAGATGGAACAAGATGGATTGCTGGTAAAGTCTTACGATCTTCAACTTGGGATTATGGTGGTACTTACTGCGATACTGTTTGTAGCTTCGTTGATTAACTGGTGGATTGGATAACAGAAAGGAAGGTTTGTTGAAATGAAGCTTGATAGTTGTATTTCTTGGATGTCGGAAGAATCTGAACTAATGGAGATTAGAAATAAAGCGATTCAAGAATATTGCAGTAAAAGGAGTGAGTGCGAAACATGCAAAATTAGGGGCTTGTGTGATGCCTGTGAAGGTGAGTTTACCGAAAACGAAGAACTTCTCAAATTGGCATATAACAAACTATACCCCGATAGCACCGAAGATCATGTAAACCACCCCAACCACTATGCTAGTGGAAGCATTGAATGCATTGATGCTATGGAATCTGCATTCGGTAAAGATGCTGTATCTAACTTCTGCCTCTTAAACGCTTTTAAGTACATATGGAGAAGTGAGAAAAAGAATGGTGCAGAGGACATTAAAAAGGCCATTTGGTATCTCGAAAAGTACCTTAGCTTTATTAGCTTTGAAAAGGAGAAACAAAATGCCAGATCAAATATTTGACGATTATAACCACGTAAATTGTCTGGACTGCCACCACTATTGGAACGACACTTGTGATGGCCCTCCTACGGGCCTAGAACGCCCCTGTACGGCCTTTTTAGCGACGAAACGAGTTGATATACCGGCTCAAATTAAAGAGCTTCAAAACGGCTTAAAAGTGGCTTTATGTGGGTCTGTAGCCTTAGCGGCATGTTTCTTGATTTACGTGACCGTAGACATGTTATTTTTATGGGGGATTCTGTAACGATGAAGCATTATGTATATAAAAACCAGATTTATAACGGAAAAGAACTTGCTGAACTTACTGGCATTAATTATAGCACACTCATGAGCCGATTGGCAAATGGTTACACAGTAGAAGAAGCGGTCAGTGACCAACAGCGGGTGCCAGAAAGCGTTATCGAATTTTGCTTGGCCTCGCACCCTCCCGATTGGGATGGGCTTACAAACGACGAACTGTATCAAATTTACTGCGACTGGTGTAATCGAAATGACTTCGCGCCAGAGAGCAATGTGCATTTTACCCGGTGCCTTAAGCGCAATATTCCAAGTATCCGTATCGTGCCTACCCGGCTAAAGGTGTTTGGTGAGATTAAATACAAGAGGGTGGTAAGAGTGATTTCTTGAGGCGTGGCTTGGGTTTGAGGCACATTACCTGTCACCTAATTATTATAATATATATTGTATATATTCTATTATATATGTCTTGTAGATTATTGGAAGTTTGATGCATCTGTAAGACAAATATAATAAGAAAAATAATAGGCTTGTGTGAACTTTATGTGAACAAAATTCTAACTAACTGTAATGTATGAAATATATGAAAGGAAGTAACTGTAATGAATGAAGCGCAATTTATGGAACAAATTCATAGTGTAGTTGGAAGCGCGATTAAAGACGCATTCAAAGAACTTGGAATCGAAAATAAAGTTAAAAACGTGGGAACAAACAGCTTTAAGAAAACCGAACAAGTGCTTTGGAACTACGCTGCTTTCCACGATTTGTTAAAAGTAAAGGAGGACCAAATTCGAGAGGTATTGGAAAACGGTATCCCGGAGAAATCCAAAAGCATTTTGGAATATCAACCCAGCGGGAATTGGTCAAGTGGATTGGAGACAACCGACGAACAAATCGCAGAAATTGTACAAGGAATACAGGACGAAATTAAATGGATTGAGGGGGTTTTATATAAGATTGATACCGCGCTTAACGCAATTAACAGCGACCCGAACTATTTTCTGATCGAACGATATTATTTTAACGGCGAACGCATTTCAGACTTGGCGAATGAACTTAAAATAGATCAACCGCTGCTTACGATGCGCAAAAACAAGCTGGTAAGACAAATGGCAATGCACCTGTTTCCTAAAGAAACGATTGGTGAATACGTGGAGGGGATTGCATGATTAAGATTGAAAAGACAGATGTGTTTGGATGGAAAGCGGCAATAAGGGGACTTAGAAATCCCATGAACAGTTGGGATAAGAGTGATAGCGGTTTTGGAGATACCACATTTTATGTTGGTAAAAATGACCTTAAACTCATGCGAAGTCTCGCTAAAGCTGGTAATGACCATGGTAAGTTTGCCCGCATGATTACAGTAACCTGCGATATTACTGCACCACTTTACTGGGTAGCGGAGCACGATACTTACAAAGTTGCTACAGTTAGAAATTCGTGCAGTTTTATGCACAAGGGAGTAAGTAAACCGTTTGAGTTATCTGATTTTTCAGTAACGCCCGGATGTGAATCCGAATTTTTGAAAATTATTGATACTCTTAATTTCCTTAGAAATTGCTATTTGGAAACTAAAGATGATAAATTCTTTTTTATGATTCGCCAGTTACTTCCACAAGGATATAATGTGAAATATACTTGGCAGGCCAATTACCAAGTTTTATGGAGTATCTATAAAGCTAGAAAAAATCATCGTTTACCAGAATGGCATGCCTTCTGTAACTGGTGTGAGAGCTTACCATACTTTAAGGATATTTATTTGGAGGGCTGAACCGAAAATGAAGTATGTTGTAAATTTCAGTGGATTTCACTACGTCGAAGCAGATTCTATTGAAGAAGCCAAGCGAAAAGCAATGTACGATGAAGTTGTTTATTCGGAATTGCAAGTTGATCTTGTGGAAGAAGTAGATGAATTTACGGTAGATATGGAGGAATTGATGTGATTAACTTTTCTCTAAATAGAACTTTGGCGGATTATATGGATATATGTTCAAGCGACCGATATCAACTAATTAACAATAAATATAGAACATATCAACCATATAAACTATTTGATGGTGGTGATGATGATGATGATGAATTATATGACCCAAAATATCTAACTTGGGTTTGGACAACTGAACCAAAAAAGGAGGAAAGTAATCAAATGTATTATATTCCGTCGATAAAAAAGGTTATCTTTAACTGTCCAGCAACCGTTATACTGTGGGGGGATGGAAGTAAAACTGTTGTAAAAGCCAATAACGAACCGTTTGATCGAGAAAAAGGACTTGCTATGGCTATTTCTAAAAAGTTTTTTGGAAATAAGGGAAACTATATGAACCACTTTAAGAAATGGATTGGATGATAAGGAGGGGGAGAAGCGTGAGCTATGCTGTAGACTTTCGCGTTAAAATTGAGGGTGTTAATAAATATTGGAGCATATCCGAGGGCGCAAATATCACATGGAACGTGAGAAAAATTATTGAACTAGCTACAGGTCTCCCATGGAAAAACGAAGCGAATAACGGCTTTTGCACGGAGATAATGCCATGCATCGAGCGTGGGCTGTGTGAACTGCAAAACAATCCCGAAAAGTATAAACCATACGAGGCGGCAAACGGCTGGGGAACTGTAGAAGGGACAATCAGATTTTTCAGAAAACTCTTAAAGGATTGGTCAGAACTCAAGAAAGATGACCCAGAACTCGCAAAAGTGGCGACATTTTGGATTTGTTAGGAGGAATGAACGTGGAGCGGTTGACCAAAAAAGATTGTAAAACTGGGTGGCCTGTCGTAAGGCCGGATTGTACCGTTTATTCTATGACAAACCGTCTAGCTGCCATTGAGGACATCCTCGGCGACGAATACGATCTAGCCCGCCTCCGCGCTCTGGTGCAGGCTGATAGAGAAGGGAAGCATGCGATTCTCCCTTGTAAAATTGGCGAAAAGCTATGGTGCATCAATAATTATGGAGAAGTAGAGGAAACTGTAGCTGCCGGTTTTTTTATTCAAAAGGATTCAGTCTGTATTTATTATAAAGAGAAAATGTCCTCGGAATATTATAATGCGCCTCTTGGAGAAATTTTATTCTTAACTCGTGAAGCCGCCGAGGAAGCGCTGAAAGGAGAAAAGCATGTATGATTGGGATAATGAATTTTTAAGCAAGAAGCAAGTATATCTCCGCTTGAGAGAAATCTCGGAGGACTACGGGCGCCATTCTGTCGATAAACAATCTGCCGCGCTTAGGTGCAGAGATGCCATTATGGAAATGCCTGCCGCCGACGTTGCGCCGGTGGCACATGGGGAATGGCTGTGCGCCGAAACGGACGATGAACAATTCTTTTTGTGCAGCGTTTGCAATAACAAAGAGTATTGGGAGAGCAATTACTGTCCCGAATGCGGTGTAAAGATGGACGTAGAACAGAAAGAATAATCGTGCTTTTCAAAAAAAAGAGGGGGAATAAAATGAATAAACTTCGTTGGAAAAATTTTTGGATTAAATTTAAGAGCGAATGGAAACCATGCAAGGTATGCGAAAGAAAGAATGACCCGTGTTATGAAAATGATTGCTTCAAAAAAAAATGCACCAAAATGCAGATATAGTTGCGATAAATACATTACATGGAGAAACAACCAAAGGAGGTTAATAGACTCTAATTTTTGCCCAAAGTGCGGTCGCCCGCTTACGGAGCAGGCGTGGGGAGAGCTAGAAAAGCGGATGAGGGGGATGTGAGAATGTACCTGTGGAATGGGGGTACTGTGCATATACATACTGTGCAATAAAAGGCACTGTGCATATAATGCCCTCTGTGCAAAGGGGCACTGTGCACATGAATCATATGGAGGTATTTATGAATAGGAATTTAGATGGCGTATATTTTAGAGTAAAACGAAACGATAAGTGGGAAAACGTATGTTTCTCTGATTTAACAATAATTGAGCGTGACGAAGTATTAAAAGATCGAAACATTGAATGGTTAAAAAGTCTATGCTGTATACTGGCCGACACAATCATTGAAATTGGAACCGAGCTTGATATAGTGAGACAATAAAACGGATAAGCCACCTTTTGAAAGTGCAAACGCATTTTTGGAAGGTGGCTTTTTTGTTTTTTGTAAAAATGCAAATTCAAAACTAAAAAATGCAAATTGCAAAATGCAAATTCAAAAGTGCAAACTGCAAACTGCAAATTCAAAAATGCAAAGTGCAAACTCAAAACTCAAAACTCAAAACTCGTTTTTTGGAAATGAAATAATTTAATAATAAATTCGCAATGAATTTGTAATAAAGTTATTAAAAGTAGGTAATAAATAGGTAACAAGTATGTAACAACTTTTGACTATCTTTAACCATCGAAAACAAGGCCGTATTACGCGCCTATATATAAATAGGAATAAATAGGAATAAATAAGAAATGAAAGCGCAAAACAGGGATAAACCTTAAAGGGGTTAAGGAAAAAAAACAGGGTAATTAGGGTAATTTTAGTATGAAATGGTCCTTATTTTTACCTTTTAATCAATTTTAATCTGCCTTAATTCGTGGTATCTTTTTGTGCGTGGGAAAACCACGGCCCACAAAAAACCAACCACAACCAACCATGATTGAAGGGAGCAGAAAAACATGTACACCATTTTAGCAGAGGATAACGGAATTGCGATTGTTGCCGACGAAAACGATACTATGCTTGCTTATACAAACGGGAAATATTACACAACTAACGACTTTAGGCCCATTGACGGCGAGGGGCGGCAACTTCGCGAAGATACACGAAAAACAATCAATGAGCTTTTGCCCCTCGCTATGGAGCAGAACACAATTTATAAACGTGAACGTGAAGCCGCTGTCACTATGGCATATGAGAACGGAAAAACAGAGGGCGCGAAAACTCCGACAAAGTCCTTTGCCGACGCTCTGCAAGACGCATTTTTAACAACCTTAACGGAAAAAGCGGCCGACGGTATGGCGGATATGATTTATCCGCAAGTGGAAGAAATGATTAAAAACCGTTTTGGGGCCGTGCCCGTGGTGCATGAAATTAAAGTGCCGGACCGCAAACCATTTGAAACCACGGAAATTTTGCATAAAGAATTTGACGCAATCGTGGCCATGGTGATGGACGGTGAACCTGTTTACCTTTGTGGCCCTGCCGGGACAGGCAAAAGCTACCTTGCGCAACAGGTGGCAAAAGCCCTCAATCTGGAGTATTGGTATACTAATTCCGTCACCGACGATATACAGATTAAAGGTTTCGTCGATGCAAACGGCAGATATCACGAAACGCAATTTTATAAGGCTTTCACACAAGGGGGGTTGTTCCTGCTAGATGAGCTTGACGCGAGCGTGCCCGAAACACTGGTTTTATTGAATAACGCCCTTGCGAATGGGTATTTCGACTTTCCGAACGGAAAAGCCACTGCTCATCCAGATTTTAGATGCATGGCGGCGGGGAATACCTACGGAACGGGCGCGGACAGTACCTATACAGGCCGCTATCAGTTGGATGCATCCAGCATGGACCGCTTTGCCCTGATTATGGTTAGCTATGATGAACGTATTGAGGCAACCATGGCGCGTGGTGACACGTCCCTCGTGAAATTTGCCCATGCTTTCCGTGAGGCGACCGAAAAAACAGGCATAACTTGCCTGTGTACCTATCGCGCAATTAAACGGCTTGCAAAGTTTAGCGGCTACATGGACAAGGCGCAGGCGTTGCGTATAGGGCTACTTAAAGGGCTTAGCGCTGATGATGTGGAATTAATCAATCGACAGATTAAATACACGGGAGAGTGGAGCAAAGCTCTTGACAGTCTGGTAAAGTAAGGGGGTTAAAGCGTGAAAAAGCTAGTTTTCGAGAAATACAATAACGTTTATACGTTTATGCAGACAATACAGGACCGGCCAGAAAACGAGGTTTTGCGCGGTCGGAATCAATCAGTCAAGGGCGACGACGATTTTTGCGGCGGGTTAACGTGGGACGAAGCAGTTAAAGCTTTTGAAAACGGCTTGCCGGAAGTCGTTACAGAAGTTAAACAAGAGATAAACAAGATTAGTGCTAACTGTAACATTAGTACCACGCGCGCACGGCCACGCAATTACTATTATGGACATGCCCCCAACGTGCCCGCCGCTATCATTGGTTTACCTAAAAGCATGCGGCAGGTACAGCGGATACCCCAAAAAGTTAAGGCGCTTTCCCTGTATTATGACTGCACCATGAACGCAGGCACAAAAGCAAGCGTGCTAAGGGCGGCAGGGATTACCGTGATTAAGCTAGTACACCTATTGGAGTTATACGGCTATCGGGTTGAATTAAATTTATTATTGATTACTGCTGGGGTCGGCACTGAAAATGCCCTCTGTAAAATCCAGTTAAAGGACTGGAAACAACCCCTTGACCTGCTAAAACTGTCCTTCCCCGTTACTAGTCCGGCCATGTTTAGAAGGTTTGGTTTTAAGTGGCTGGAAACTGTACCAGATTTAACAAGCGGCGATTTTAGGCATGGTTATGGCAGTCACATTGACAAGGACGAAGCAAAAGGGGAGTTGCGGAGAACTGGTATAAAGATTGATAACGCCCATTTTATCACGGTTAGCGACTGTCAAGAGGCCGATTATAACCCGTTTGAGGTTGCAAAAAACCTTGAAATTGCGTTGTGAATGTATCGGCAAACGATACAAAAAATAAATAAAAAGTTGGAGGTATTACATAATGGAAAAGTACAACTACATGGAAAACATGGTCAAGGACGTTCTGGTGGCTATTAAGGACAATTATGATATGAATAACTATGATGATCGTGACGAACTGGAGCAGGTATTGTATGATGATCTATGGGTTGATGACGGCGTAACAGGTAACGCAAGTGGAAGCTATTATTGTAACGCATGGAAAGCCGAGGAAGCCGTCTGTCATAATTGGGACCTATTGCAAGAGGCTATGGAAACGTTCAGCTGCGAGGAAATAAACCCCATTGAGAAGGGCGCGGAGTGGTGTGACGTAACTATTCGCTGCTATTTATTGGGGCAGGCTATCGCGGAGGCGCTGGACCAGCTAGAGGCGGCAGGGGATACGCCCACCAGATGGGGGGAGTAGTGCCCCCATGGGATATGGGTATTTAATCGCGGTCGTTTGGCTAGGGCTTGTGTTTATCGGCGTACTAGCCAACGACCGGGACCGCAACCGACGATGGATAAAACGGATTAAAGCCCCTGTAAAGGCCCTTAAAACGGCCATACAGCGCCAAGAAAACGCTATCGACCGTCCATACCTGATGGAGCAGCGCGAGGCTTTGCGGTATCAATTAGAGCTTTTGGGTGAGCTATCGGACCGGCAACATGCCACAAAAACGGACGAAAAAGGACTAAAGCAGCGCATAGCCACCCAAAAAGCCATAACTTCAACGTTGGTAAAAATCCAAAAGATTGATCGCACGTTGGAAAAAATGGATAAAATGAAATAATATACAGCCGCCCAAAAATAGGGCGGTTTTTTATAATCCGTTTATATCGCCCGTTATAATCACGAACGGGCTTGTCTCCACTATATTATAGTGAATAATAATTCATACAAAAAAGGGGGGTTGTTCCGGTGGCGTTGACCGATAAAGAACGACTGTTTGCACAACTGATAGTTGACGGCGAAAAAACGCAATATGAAGCATATTTGACGGCGTATGACGTTAAGACGGATAAGCGAGAAAGCATTGATACCATGGCTTCGGTTGTGGCGAATAAGCCGCACGTCAAAGAATACATGGAAAAATTAAGACAACGCAAAGAAGATGCAATGCGATATATAGGGGTTTCGGACCGTGAAAAGCGCCTTAACCTCATATGGGAGCGCATAGGGCACTGTATCGATAAAGACGATGATGCGGCCATTTCCCGATACCTAACCGAATTAGGTAAGCTACAGGGGGATTATGTTAACATTACAAAAGATATCAGCGATGAAAAACCCCTAGAAAAGCTCACAGAATCCGACTTAAGGGCCTTATTGGGTAAAGATAAGTAATAATCCATGTTAAAAATAAGGGGCCTTAAACGGCTTGTTTGGGGCCTTATCTTTGATACGATGTAATACAGTTTTCAATACTGTTTTGTACTGTAGTGCGTACATAGTATACATACAAGTTACAAAACAGGGCTGAAAGCCTTATATTATAAGGGTTTTCATATATTGATACAGTATCGCACACATGGTTATTAAACTTTTATTAAATCTTTTACATGTTTATTAAATGATTATTAAGTATCGTAAGGGATTCGTAATAGATTTGTAACGAAGGGCCAGAATTTTTCGTTCGGCCACGGGGGACCCGTACTTTCCGAAACGCTGATATAATTTCACAAATTACACATGGTTGTATTTATCATGGCCCTGCAAAGGGCTATTTTTTATGGAAAGGTGGCGCAGTAATGAGCTATAAAGTTTACAAAATCACGTCTCCCATAGGTCGGTCTTACATTGGGGTTACTAAACTACCACTTAAAAAAAGGTGGCATAACGGTCACGGATATCAATATCTTCCCGAATTGTGGGAAGATATTATAACTTATGGATGGATTTCATTCTCGAAAGAACTGGTTGCTACATATGAAAATGAAATGGAAGCCAGAGAACGGGAACATTTGGAAATCAAGAAATACCCAGATGGATACAATCGTTATCGTGGTAAAAAGGGTTATGTCCCAAGTGAAAATCCGAGAACACCACCAAAACCAGTTGTTTGTACTGAAACGGGTGTTAAATACGATAGCATTAAGGATGCCGCCCGTAAAACTGGCTTAGCAAAAAATAAAATTTCTTATTGTTGCCGTGGAATCCGAAAAACAACAGGTGGTTTTCATTGGCAATTTGCATCTTAAAATTTTTTATAAGTTTAAGAATCGAATATTACACATATTCGTAATTATTTAATGATTATAATACACAAGCGGGGGAGGTTGCAAGTTGAAAACCGTGAACGTTATAGACATTTTGGGGACCCAATACCGAGTTATTCAAGATAACGAACCCGATAAAAACCCCAAGCTGACAAATGCCTTGGGATACTTCGAGCCGTGCTCCAAAAAGCTGGTTATCTCCGGCATTAAAGAAGATGATAACACCGTCGAAAATTTGGACGATCTAAAAGATTGTGTCCTGCGGCACGAAATTATGCACGCCTTTCTGTACGAGAGCGGGCTTTACGAATCGTCGGACTGGGCCGCCAGCGAAGAAATGATTGATTACTTCGCCTTGCAGCTTCCGAAAATTGTTGCGGCCATGCGGGCCGCCGAGGTCTTGTGATGGAAACCGCAACTATCAGTTCCGCGCGGCTGGACGCGATACGACGCGAGGCGAGGCTAGAGCTGGCACGCCGAAACTTTTGGGAGTTCGTGAAGCTGATGGCACCCGACTTCTATACCGAAGATCGGCTATACCTCAAGCGATTCTGCCACGAGCTGCAAGAGTTTTACGAATCCGACGAAAAAGTTATGATCGTTAATATGCCGCCACGCCACGGTAAATCCCGAACGGCCCAGCTTTTCACTCAATGGGTTTTTGGAAAAAATAATCACGAAAAAGTCTTAACTGGCTCCTACAACGAGCAACTTTCAACAACGTTCTCGCGGGCGGTTCGTGATTCGATATCCGAGCGTAAGGCCAGCAAAGACCGAATCGTTTATAAAGATATTTTTCCGGGCACGAAAATAAAGCGCGGTAGCAGCGCCGCCAACATGTGGACCTTGGAGGGGGCGCACGTTTCGTATCTGGCTACCTCTCCGAGCGGCACCGTAACAGGCTTTGGCGGCTCCTTAATGATAATTGATGACATCGTTAAGAACGCCGAAGAAGCCTATAACGAGGCTACGCTTGAAAAACACTGGCTTTGGTTCACGAACACCATGCTTTCCCGATTAGAAAAGGGCGGCAAAGTCATAATCATTGCTACGCGCTGGCACTCCGATGATTTATCTGGTCGGGCGATTGCCCACTATCAAAGCATTGGTATCCCGGTTCGACTTATCTTGGAAACCGCCCTTCAACCGGACGGCACAATGCTTTGCGACGGCGTATTAGATCGACAATCCTATGATCTGATCGTCAAAACCATGGGTAAGGATATTGCCGAGGCCAATTACAACCAGCATCCCATTGATATGGTTGGTAAGCTGTATAGCGGCTTTAAGACATACACTCACCTGCCCGTTGACGAAAACGGGGAAAGTCTGTTTGAGACTATTAACGCATATGTTGATACCGCCGATACTGGTGATGATTACTTGTGCTCGATTATATACGGGGTTTTCAATCATCAGGCGTATGTTTTGGATGTGTATTTTACCAAAGAAAACATGGAAATTACCGAACCCGAATTAGCTAAACGGCTATACGAAAATAAAGTTAATCGGGCTTTTATCGAAAGTAACAACGGCGGTAGAGGTTTTGGG
>CALUYR010000257.1 GCA_944325045.1 Candidatus Gastranaerophilales bacterium | reverse complement strand
AAGCAGCTTTATCTCTTTGCCTGTTATATTTGTTCTGCCGGACATCTTTTGAGCAAATACATCATCCACAAATGCCGTATTTTCCTCAAATACAAAGCCTTCGTCTCTGAAAAAATCACCGTGCAAAGCTTCGGCGGCAAATACTTTGTCAAATGAGCTGTCCACCCCGCATATCAGCGCTTCCTGTGTAATGTTTTTAATTCTGTAAGAACTATATTCAAAAATAAATGGCATAGCCGCCTCTGCGCCGCCATTTTGAGATATATATTCTATGTCTTCGTTTTCGAACGGCGCCGACTGAGATTTCAGTATAACAGCGCCCGGCGAAAGCTGGTCGAGCTGTTCACATATAAGAGATGTGGCCTCATTTCCGATCTCCGATATAAGAGATACCGAAGTTATTCCTATACAAACCGAAATCATACAGAGAAGCCCTTTTATTTTGCTGGATACAATATTCTTAGCCGATAGTTTTAAGATATCACTCGTTCTCATATTCCGTCCTGACAGTAATTTTTTCTATTTGCTCTATGTTTTCCGTCGGAAGCAAAATCAAATCGCTTGCGCTTATTCCCGAAATTATCTCTGTTATAGTTTGAAGCTCATACCCTGTCTCTACATATCTGAGCTCTGCCCTTCCGTTTTTATTCAGCACATATACATATTCTTTGCCGTCGTCGCCCTGACAAATATATTCATAGGGCAGCACCAACGCAGAACTTGTGATATCGGTAACTATTTTGGTATTAACGCTGTATCCGGGCCTTATCTGACCGTCATTGTCTAAAATTTCCTCTACTACCTCTGTTTTAGACATTGAATTGCCCGTAGTAAAAAAATTGCCGCTTTTTACGGCATATGGCATTATCTCACTGATAACTCCGCTGTATGTCTTGCCGTCTATGGCGGGAAATGTCAATTCCCCTTTCATTTCAGGCTTGAGCTTTCCTACAAGATCTTCACTTACCTTGGATATAACCTGGAGCTGAGATACATCGGAAATTGCCGCCAGCATATTGTATACGCCCGTCTCACTGTTTTCAGAGCAGTTTACCGACATGACCACCCCTTCAAAAGGGCTTTTTATATATCCGTCAGATACCTCACAGGATATCATATTTCCCCAAAGAGACTGTCCCATGGTGCTTTCCATAAATACAGATATGTCGGTATAGGGCTGATAGGAGGATGGTGAAACTTTAAACAGTATATCTCCCTTTTTTACATGGTCTCCCTCACGAATATATATTTCTTCTATCATTATAGGTTCTTTCGGAAAAAGATTGTTTCTCTCTTTTTCATATACCGTGCCGTTTATGGTTACGGAATCGTATATGTCGGTGACCTTAGCGTAGCAGGCTTTCAGCTTTCCTCCCGCGTTTATGTCTTTGTAATAAGTATATGACGCGGCGGCTACCGTAAAAGCGGTGAACAAAACGAGTGCTTTTCTCACAATAATACCCCCAAAGTTGATTTATAATTATTTTTCTCAATTAGAGAGAAAATATTATAACACTTTGGGGGTATTTAAAAATTATATTGCGGCTTTTATGGCTTGAGATATATCTTTTACAAACACCAGCTCAATGCCTTCAATGTTTCTGACATCTGCCCTGCATCCCTCAGGCAGTATGCATTTCTTGTAGCCGAGTCTTTTTATCTCCTGTATTCGCTGTACCGCTCCCGAAACGGCTCTTACCTCTCCCGAAAGTCCTATTTCGCCGAAAAGCACCACATCAGCCGACACAGGCTTGTCAAGATAGCTGGAGGCTATGGATACCGCCACGGCCATATCTATGGCGGGCTCATCGAGTCTCAGTCCTCCTACTACATTTATATAGGCATCGTAGGAGCTGAGCATCATGCCAACCCTTTTTTCAAGTATGGCCAACAACAGAACTGCTCTGTTGTAATCCACGCCTGCCGCCGTACGCCTTCCTGATCCGTATACAGTTTTTGTGACAAGACCCTGTATTTCCGAAAGCATTGGGCGTGTGCCCTCCAATGTGGCCGCCACGCAGCTTCCGCTGACATTTTCGGGTCTTCCGCTCAAAAGAGCCGCCGAAGGATTGGAGACATCTTTAAGTCCTTCGGCTGTCATCTCAAAAAGGCCTATCTCATTGGTAGATCCGAAACGGTTTTTCGCCGCCCTCAGAAGTCTGTACGATATGTGTTTTTCACCCTCAAAATAGAGGACGGTGTCCACCATATGTTCCATTATCTTGGGGCCCGCTATATTTCCATCCTTATTTACATGGCCTACGAGAAAAACAGATATCTCATTTTGCTTTGCCAGCTGCATGAGAGCCATGGTACATTCCCTGACCTGCGTCACGCTTCCCGGCGCCGAAGGCAGCTTGGGATCATATATTGTCTGAACAGAGTCGATTATTATAAAGCTTGGGTTTTCTTCCTTTGCCGTAAAAACGATGTCCTCGAGGTTGGTTTCGGCGAGAATCTTTATATTGTCCGATGTAACTCCTGTTCGCTCCGCCCTTATTTTTATCTGAGCGGGCGACTCCTCTCCCGAGATATAGAGGACGCTGTTTTCATCGGCCAACTTTTGGCACGCCTGCAAAAGCAGAGTAGACTTTCCTATTCCCGGTTCGCCGCTTATAAGGGTGAGAGAGCCCTTGACTATGCCCCCGCCCAAAACCCTGTCAAACTCCTCAATACCGCTTTTTATCCTTATTTCGGCGTTGACATCTATATCGGCTATCGCCATGGGCTTATTTTTCCTTATGGATTTTTCGTCGCCAAAATTGTTTCTTTTGTTTTCAGACACCGAAAACTCAGAAAGAGTATTCCACTCTCCGCAGTTTGGACACTGTCCCATCCATTTTACAGTGTCATATCCGCAGTTACTGCACACATAAACTGTCTTTTTTTTCATTTTTCACCTGTTGTACTTATATCCTGTGTATCCTCCCACTATCGACATTGCCAATTTTACATGGTAATCGGCGTTTTGCAAAAGCTGTTCTTCCCTCTCGTTGGACAGAAACCCGCATTCCACTATAACTCCGGTATTAGGAATATTCTCCATTATATAGTTGGCGTTGGGAACGCTTTTGGCTTCTCTTGTGTTGTTTTCGTCGATTATGTAGAGAGACTTTTGTATCTCCTGAGCCAGAAGAACCGATGAGCTGTCGTTCTTATGGAACACCTGTGCTCCGAAATATCTTCTGTCGCTGAACTTGTTGAGATGTATGCTCACAAAGTCGGCCGAACGGTATTCTTTCGCCAATGCAACTCTCGCTTTGAGATCGCTGTTTTTGTTCTCCTTCAGGGTGTTTTCAGATGAAAAATTTAAGGAGTTTTCATCGGTTCTCGTAAGCTTGGAGGGAATCCCGATAAAGGAAGCTATCAGCTGGGTTTTTTGAGATATCCCCAAATTTATGTCGGCTTCAGCTACACCGTTTGACGATACTGCTCCTCCGTCCTGTCCTCCGTGACCCGCGTCAATGAGAAGGCTTATTTCCTCAAGGTTTTCTTTTTTGGACACGATAGACGCAATATCGTTTCTAAAGTTAATTATACACAAAAAGACCGATATTGTCAAAAATATAAGAGTCAGGTTTTTTATTTTTTCTTTGAGCACCGATATATACCTCCCTTTTCCCCTTAATGATATGCCGCAGAAATAAAAATATGTAAAAAGCAGGCTTTCGCCTGCTTTTAATTTTTTAGCATCCGAACCTGCTCTTCTTGTTTTCCGTCACCTTAATCATATCTGACTGCTTGGGCGGGAAAAACTCGTCTACTGGGAATTTGAACTTTTCAAAGATATCGCAAGGATCATCGGAATTGCCCGAGCACTCTTTCTGCGGGAAGCAGATATCATATGCGGGAATGAGGAGCTGAGTATCTCTTTCAAGTCTGATAATGCTGAACTGACCGAGGGACACATAGAGAACTTTGTTCTCGCAGGACGACAGTATCTCGTCATCGAATATTTCTGCAACACAGTCGGGCAAATCGCAAAGAGTATTGTCTCCGCAGCAATTGCATGCGTCGACTATCTTAGCGCTCAAACATACGGGATCTACCGCTTCGATTACCGCGGTAGGCACATTGTTTTTACCAATTGTGGAGCCGTTCTGACCGAAACTGTACTGGGAATTGAAGATGCGTGCGCTGCCCTCGCTGCCAAACAGGACTGTCTTTTTATCATATACGGCTATACCTGTTATCTCTTTCGATCTGCCGATGCCGCAAGAGGCCTCGGCCGTTATCTTATAGAAATATCTGACATCAACCGTATAAAAGCCTTTATTGAAAGAGATAGGCTCTACATCGATATTGGCCCACAGTATCTCGGCGCTTTTTGCCTTGACCCCAATAGCGTTGTCGAGGATGCACTGAGACGACGCGGTTAAGTACACCCTCAGATCCTGAAGACACTCTTTGTCTTTGCAGCTGTCGCAGACCTTCTTTGTACTGACGCATACAACCTCTCGAGGCATACCGCAATTTCCGCCGATTGGGCCCGGCGTAACTCTGTTATTTGACATAATGTTACCTCCCGAAAGATATTGAAGTTTCCTTCAATACCATTCTATGCCGCAGGGCATAAGAGGTGAATATTTTAGTCGTGTTTGATGAAAATCTCGGTCAGATTTCTTATAACAGTGT
>CALUYR010000256.1 GCA_944325045.1 Candidatus Gastranaerophilales bacterium | reverse complement strand
GGCTGAGGATGCATGGCGTGCGGGTTACTGTGCGGTAAGACGCAGAAAAACTTCTTCGAGATTAGGTTGTCCGACATGCACGATTTCCATGTCGAGGCCGGCTTGCTGCAAGGTGAAAAGAACGTCGGAAAGCGCTCCGGCGTCGGCATAGGACGTGCACCAAAGATTTTCTTTGATGTGTTCAAAGACGTACGGCGTGTTTGCAGGCAGTTCGCCTCGGATGACTCTGAATTGAAGCCGGCTGCCTGAAAATCGTTTCAGAAGCGCTTCGGTCTCGTCAACCGCCGCGACTTTTCCATTGTTGAGCAGCGCAATGCGCCGGCATAAGGCTTGCGCTTCTTCAAGGTAGTGCGTGGTGAGAATGATGGTATGGCCCTGCGCATGCAGTTCTCTCATGAAGTCCCAGATGCGGTGCCGAAGCTCAATGTCAACGCCTGCCGTCGGTTCATCGAGCACAATCACAGGAGGCTTGTGCACAAGCGCCTGCGCAATGAGAACACGCCGCTTCATGCCGCCGGAAAGCCGAGAGAGGCGTGCGTGCGCTTTATCCGCAAGACCAAGTCTTTCAATGAGCGTGCTGAGCCACCTTTCATTGTGCCTGAGTCCGTAGTAGCCGCTTTGCTGGTGAAGGATTTCGCTCACCGTAAAAAAGGGATCAACCGTAATTTCCTGAGGCACGATGCCGACGGCCATTTTGCAAAAGCGCCAGTCGATTGCAGCGTCTTTGCCCAAAATCTCAATGGTGCCGGCATCGGGCCTGATTAAGGAGCCCAAGGCCGAGATGAGCGTACTTTTGCCCGCTCCGTTTGGACCCAGGAGACCAAAAAATTCACCTTCGAAAACGTCAAGAGAAACATCTGAGAGCGCAGTTGTCGCCAGCTCGCCACGGCGATATGTTTTGCTCAGGTGTCTGACAGACAAGGCGGCTTTGTTCACGTCCTCTCCTTGCGGTGCAGGGCAAGCAAGGCTTCTTTTCTGGCCTGATGCCATTCACCTTCGTGCTTTTTGACGAATTCAACAAGAGCGGCGGCAATTGCCTCATCCTCTTCAGAGGTATTGGCCGTATGCGCCTTGGCGGCTTTGCGGGCGGCGTCAGTGGTCAGTCCAAAGACTTCAGAAAAAAACATTTCGAGCGACTTTCTTGTTTCATGCAGACGCTTGCCGAGCGTGAGCCCAGTCTGCGTCATTTCCAAAGGTCCGTAAGGATAGTAATTGATGAGGCCCAGAGCTTTGAGCGAGCGCATGGTCGCAGCAACCGTAGCGCGCGAGACGCCGGCGGTTTGTGCAATGGAGCAGCCGCGGGCTACGCCCGTTTTGAGCTGCTCTTCATAGATGATTTCCAGATAGTCGGCTTGTGCAGCGGTCAGCTGCGGCAAATTGTCTGCTGCATCTTGTTCAGAAGCTGAATGTGGAGATGTCGACGACATAATTTAGGAGGAGTAAATGCTTCTCAGTTTGACTTTGCAGACATTATAACGATATACTCGCGGGACTGTTAGTTGCAACTAACAATGAGAATGAGTATCACTCAAATTTCATCAAAACAGCAAAAACCATTGATTTTTCAAGAAAGTACGCGTTGGGCCGTTTTGTGATGACCAGTGGGTGAACTCAAAAAGACAAAAAACGAAACGAATCTCTGAAAGCACGTCAATCCATGCAAAGTCAGCTTTCCGCACAAAAAATGCATGCTCCAAGCCCTGCAACATTTGAGTCAGGCGCTTTGGCCATGAACGAAAAATTGCGCTCTCACGCTGTCGAAGCTTATTTCGCCAACACGCACGATCCGCTGCATGCCGCATTTCAGGCAAAGGCGGTCATTCATTCCGGCCCCAGAGACATGTCGGTGATGGGCGAGGAGGCTAGAAGCGCATTTGATGTTCTTTCCTATGAGCCGCGCTCGGGGAAGTGCCTGGCTTATATTCACGTTCCATTTTGCGAAACCCGCTGTCTGTATTGCCTTTTTTACCAAAACCCTTACAAGCCGGAGCACTCGCACGCCTTTGCTTCACGTCTGATCAAGGAGCTTGAGCTCACAAGCGCCAGAGTTTCTCAAAACTGCGCGCCCGTGCACGCCGTCTACTTTGGGGGCGGTACACCGACAGCGCTTGAGGCAGACGATTTAAAGCGCATTCTGAAAGCCCTTCCTAAATATCTTCCATTGGCTAACGACTGTGAAATTACGGTCGAAGGACGCATTTTCAATTTCACCGACGAGAAGATGGAAGCTGCGCTTGAAGGCGGAGCCAACCGATTCTCGCTGGGCATTCAAAGCTTCAACAGCAAAGTGCGGCAGTCGATGATGCGCGTCGATGATCGGGACGCGCTCATCTCTCGGCTCGAAAAGCTGATTTCCTATGACAATGCGGCCGTCGTGATGGATCTTATCTACGGGTTTCCCGGACAGAGTCTGCAGGTTTGGGAAGATGATCTCAAAACGGCCGCTAGTCTTGCTCTCGATGGGGTGGACTGCTATCAGCTCAACGTGTTTGAAAAGTCGCCGTTGGCTAAATACATCGCCCACGGAAAGCTTCCTGCTGCAGCCGATGCCGCCATGAAGGCCGACATGTTTGCAATGTCGGTTGAGCACTTTACCAATGCGCAGTGGCATCGGCTCTCCAACAACCACTGGGGGCGCACCACGCGCGAGCGCAACATCTACAACGCGCTGGGCAAAAGCGCGTGCGACTGCCTGGCGTTCGGCTGCGGCGCAGGCGGCCGCGGGGCAAGTGGCCGATGATAAGCTCACCGAGCGCAGCAAGGAGCGCTTAGCGCAG
>CALUYR010000255.1 GCA_944325045.1 Candidatus Gastranaerophilales bacterium | reverse complement strand
GGTCCATGCCTTGATAATCCTCAAGGTTAAATGTTCCATCAGGGTTTATAATAGTAGAAGTAGTTTTACCATCACCTGATGAACCTAAAATTGCTACAATTTTTGCCATGTTTTCAAAAATTAATTTATAAAACTTTTTTCTAAATATTTCATTACCCTTAGATAATAATAGAAATATAGGATTACTCTTTTTTCTGATATTATCCTCTATATATTCAAGTACTTTATCTACCTCTCTTTTATTATCTGGTAAAGGTAATTCATAGAACTCACTTACAGCTCCATCAAAGTATAAAGGGCATACTTGACCTCCTCCTCCATTATTTCTATCTTCAAGAATCTGCATGAATCTTATGTTATTCTGAAATTTAGTAATATCATACTTTTCATGCTCTTTTAAACCATACTTAAAAGGACTATACAGTCCTATAAGCATATCAATATCTCTCACAGTCGTTTTGCAGTCAGCAAGGCCATCAGAAGTTGGATAAAGTCTATTGAGTTTAATACTTTCTATACCTTCTTTATCTTGGGCTTGATGTTGAATAGCAATAATACTGTATTTTAATTGGTCTCTTAAAGTTATGAAATACTTACTCATTTTTTCAATAGTACCCCTCTTATCTAAATTAGACTCGGCCATAAGATTAGAATAATTATCCATGAGAATCATATAATAGCAGTCAGGGTCATTCCATTCAAACCTATCTACTATTTCTCTCTCTTGAGGTACACCATTTTCATCCTTAGTATGAATAGTTTTTTTGTATAGAGTTCCATTATTAAGAGCATATTCTCTACAGAATTTGTTAATCCCAGTAGGATTTTTAATATCATCTATAAAAGTAACACACTCCTTAAATTTTCTGATATATTTCTGGTACTTTTCAGACTCAATTTTATCTAATATTTCCTTAGGAAGAGGCTTATCCTTATTTGTTGACTTTAAGTCTACAGTTCCTATTCTAATCTTATCTAACTTGAATAATAGATGACATAGAAAATCATAATATTTCTCCTCTTTACTCATCTCAAGAGTAAAATATAAAACTCTAAACTTAAGTTGGTCTTCATGTTCCATACTATAGAATAAAGGAGAATATATACATAGAAAGTCAGCAAGTTTACTTTTACCTACCTTTTGTGAAGCTGTGATTATAGTATATCTAGCTTTCTCTATACCTGGAAACCAAGTAGAATATCTCCTGAAAGGCAATGGAATGCAATTTATTTTCCCTTCTAATATTCTCTGTCTTCTTTCCTTAAGGAAATCAATTGCTGCGTCAAAACTATCCATATTAATTTAAGTTAGTAGTCCAATCAGAATTAGTTTCATTAACTTGATTAGCATTATTTATCCAATCAGCTAATTGAGAGACTTGTAAAGTCTCCCCATCTTTTACCTCATCTTTCCAAATAAAGTATTTTAGTAATCGCAAATATGTATAGTCTCCATTAAAAGAATCTATATACCTCTGAGTAGCTTCTATAATTTGCTCTGGACTGAATTCTCCATACCTTTTATAAAAAGATTTAAGTTTTCTTACTATATCAGCTTTGTTACCTTTATAATAATAAGAAGTTCCAGGTTTTCTGCCAGATGGATATATTTCTATAAGCTTAGAAGCAAGTTCTTCTATACTATCTATACTATTTGTTATATTTTCTTCACTATCAGCTAATAACTCATTTGCTAGTGATATTCCTTTATCTGTTACACTAAATTTCCTATTCAAACTTTGCATAGTTCCATTAGCTTTGGTGATAAGCCCTTTATCAATTAATGATTTATAAGTCTCATCATTAGTGGAACTAATAGCTAATAAAGCAAGTCCTTCACTCATCAGTAAACCATGTAGTTTACATGCCTTATCAGTTAATTTTGTCATTCCCTCATATTATTAAAAAATTATTTTGATAATTCTGTTATGTGTCTAACCTCAACTTCTTCAACTATGGTACAGTTCTTTGCCATTTTTTCTGCTATTTTAGCTTTATTTGACAAGTCTTTTGCAATACAGCCCCAAACATTCTTAGCAATTTTGAATGCTTTAACCTTAGCTCTTGATTCAGCAATTCTTTTACCAATAACTTCATCAAAAGTATCTTCAGAGTTACATCTAGCTATAGCTTTTACTGTAAATTCCCCAAATTGATTTACTTTAAGAGCTTTATTTCCGTACCAAGCAGCGCCTATGTAAGGCCAACATTCTGAGTCAATAAGCTGCATATCAACTTTCATTTTACATACAACTACTTTATCCTCGGGTTTTACAATGAATTTAGGTTCGGTCTTAATTTTAGTTTTCATAATGTTATATTATTTGTGTCATTAATTGTAATAATAGAGTTCTTAGAGTATTCTTCAATCATTTTACCTACTAATTCTTCCTCTCTTGTACCCTTAAAATAAGGAATAACTATAATAGGAGATTTATGTCTTAATATTCTACCTATTCTTTGTTTAACTATGATTTCAGAGCTATTAAGATTACAGAAAATTCCTATCCTGCAATTAGTTAAATTGACACCTTCATTTAATATATTGCAAGCTGTTATATGTTTAATTTTATTTGAGTTGAACATATTCAAGTTTTTCTCAGAATCTTTATTTTTAGAAGTGATATTATATTTTCCTAGTCTCTCTGATTGTTCAATACTTCCACAAAATGTGAGAGTTTTATATTTCTTAAATTTATCTAGAAGAGATAATACAATAGACTCTTTTTGTTCAGCACACCACTTCAGCCTTTTGCCTGCTGTTGAAAGCCATAAGTTCTTTATCCTCTCATTTCTTGAGTTAAAGTACTTATTCTTGTACCACTCTATAAGTGAAGAGATACTATCATAGCAACCTTTCTGAGTAGTGATTATATCACGACCAAACTTCTTAACCTTATAGGTATAATTAGTAGTGTCCAAAGTCAAAGGCAGTAGATATACTGTAGGCTCAGGTAATACTTCATCTTCTACAGCCTCCTTGAGACCACACTTAATGACCTCAGCCTTGTGGTTGTAGATGAAATAATCCCTCATGTCTCTCTTAATAGTGGCAGACAATCCAATGAAAGACTCATTGATATGGATAGTCTCCAATACATCAATTCTTGCTTCTGATAAATGCTGCATCTCATCTGCCACTACTACATCAAAGTATGAGTTCTCATAGTTCTTTAGTGACTCATAGCATTCAATGGTAATATAGTCAGACTTGATACCTCCCCATTTCTCAATCTCATCCTTCCAAATCTGCTTATGCACAGTCTTAGATACAAGTATCAAGATACTTGTAGGGCTTTCATCATTCCTGAATACCCTATCACATATATGATTAATGAGGTCTATTGCTACTTTGGTCTTACCCATACCTGTAATGAGTTCCAAAATGAGATATTTAGCCCTATCAATCTTTGATAGAGCTAATTCTTGCACTTCTTTCCTTGTCATTGTTTATATTTCCACTTATATCCATACATACTTTTATACCTTCCTCTACAACAATTGGTTATGTTTGAATTATTAAATCCAAGAGTAGATTCAACTTCTCTTGCTGAACTCCATTCCCTGATAACATTATCACCCATATCAAGCTGTAGAATAGGAACTCTTTTTGAATTGGCTCTATTAATGTTTCCTTTCCCATAAGAGTTATTATAGGAAGGACTACACCACTCCAGATTAGTAAAGCAATTATTATCCTTAATTTCGTCTTTATGATTCACTTGTGGAAAGTTATTAGGATTGGGAATAAAAGCTTTAGCTACCAACCTATGCACCTTACAAGCAACTTTCTTTCTGTTAGCATATAGATATACTAATAGATACCCATCTTTATCTTTACTCTGAGATAAAATAATCCCATTATGCCCTCCAGAGCCTACTTTGGGTAAGCTTTTTACCCTACCTAAATTACTAACTTGATATAATCCTTCAAAGTTAGCAATATCTTTCCATTCTTCTTCCATATTACGGTGGATTTTTAATTAATTCCTTAAGTTTACAAATATACTCAGAATCTTCAGCATATCCAATTTCTTTAAGAAAGTTTAGATAATCATCACCATCTTTGTACTTATACTGTATCATCTCTTTGTAAGCTATGATGCAGTCTTTCCAATGGTCAAATGTATAATACCTGTGTTTCTTGCTGTTATACAAGCCAAACAAGTTGTTATCATTCAGACATAAGTCTGACTTAAAATGACCAGTTTCAAGTACAGCTTGTGCATAGACTATCTGAGGATGTTTGACCTTATAATATTCCAATGCCTCCATCAAGCCTTCTTGAGGTGACTTACTGAAGAAGTCTGGCTGCTTCTCATTAACTATGTGTACCACCTTTATTTCAGGC
>CALUYR010000254.1 GCA_944325045.1 Candidatus Gastranaerophilales bacterium | reverse complement strand
CGTTGTTTTCACCTTCAAGTTGACGGTCAACATAGACGACTTCGGTGAGTCCGATATTGGCGTCTGCCAGCTCGTTTACCTTGGCTACATTGAGAACGTCATTCTTCGAAACGCCAGCAATGGTGCCCTGGAATTCGATCTGGACTGCGTCTCCAAACTTCTCTTTGGATGCGTATCAACAATAGCAGGCTTTTAGAGGCATTTTTAACGTAGAAGAACCCAGAGAAAGGCACAAAAAACAACGGTTTTCAGCTTGAAAAGTCATTACCAGCAAAATTGGTCATTCACCAAAAACATAAATACCCTACAATTGACTTAACAGTCGATACCACCACCGATGGTGACACCCACTTTCGGTTGACTGTCAATCTTCAACTCAGTGCATGGGACTGGTTGAATCTGTCGTCTTCAGTTACCACCTGAAGAAGCGTCTCTAGCGCCATCCCAAAAGCACTTTGTTGAGCTGTTAATCAAGGAAACAGCTCGGCCTTTATGCACTTGCTGTTTCCTCACATAAACAAGGAAATGTCAAGCATGTCAGAAAAACAATCCTTCATTCAGCAACTTACTGTACTTCTCAAGGGCGGCCAGACCATCCGTGTCCCGTTTAATGCGGAAAAAGCTGAAGTCCTCAACACACAGATCGAAGCATTCATTAAAGCACTGGGCGACAAGACGAAACAAGAGGGCAACTTTCTTTTTCATGGTGCTCAAGTTGTCTTGATTCGCTTGGCTGACGTATCTGGTCTTCAGGTTGTCAGTCTTGTTAGACGAGAAAAAGAAACCTCAACTGTCGAAGAACAGCCTGCGGCAACTCAACCAGTAGTTGAAGGAAAGGCTTAAGAAAAAGTTGAACTGACAAATCTAGGCGTGGGTGACGCTTCCTTTGCAAAGCCAATGTAGTGGCAAAGGAAACGTCTGCCCAGCTTTGACGTTTTTGTTGGGAGATTATTTTGAAGGCAAGAGTTTTAACACTTACTGCTTGTGCTGTCGTATTAACAGCGTGCGCGACAAGCGGAGCCATGAGCCTTTTTAAGGACTTCAAGGTCAACGGCGAGACTGTGCCTGCAGCCTACCAACAGGGTTTGTATGACGACCAGATTGCAGCCGGACGCACGGACAGTACGCAGTTGCGCGAGGCGGTGAAGAGTCTTGCTGTCGAGCGTTTTGCTGTTCGACAGGCCGCGGAAAAATCCGGCATCGCTTCTGATCCCGTTGTGCTTCGCCGCATTGATGCGGCTAAGACCCAGATTTTGGCTCAGGCGATTTCAGCCGACTATCTCAAGAAAGTCCCGATTACGGAAGAGCAAGTCCGCGCAGCCTATCAGAGAGCTCAGCGCGAATACGGCAGCAGTGAGTATCACGTTCGACAGATTTTCGTCGACAACGAAGCCGATTCCAGAGCACTGACCGCCAAGCTTGTCAAGAAGCCTTCGGAATTTGCCGAATACGCACGTACCGACAACGACAATGCGCAGCTTGCCCAACGCTCTGGCGACATGGGATGGATGTCATCGTCTGTTTTCCGTGATCCGGCGCTGAAAGCTGCGGTGTTGCGCACCAAACCCGGAACCAATTCGCAGGCAATTAAGACTCAGGCCGGCTGGCATTTCCTTCGGGTAGAAGCCATTCGTCCTGCACAGGCTTTCCCGACTTACGAAAAGGCAAAGGTAGATATTGCTAATCGTCTGGCTCAGGAAAAGGCTCGTCAGCACCTTGTCGAAATTATCAAGGGTGCAAAGGTCGAATAAGTCATCGGATGCATGAGTCGGGTGAATCGGCTCATGCAAAGGAGTTGGCAATGAAAGGAGCGCACCGAAAGCTAGATCTGAGCCGCACCAAAGGTTACGTGTATTTGGATCAATCCTCAAAAGGATCAGGCAAAAGACACAACATTTGGTGCGCGGAAATTCAGATTGCCGGTGTTCGACTGCGGAAAAGGAGCAGCGATCCCGCCGAACTTGAACGGAGGCTTGGAGAAGTTCGTGCAGTTCTTTCACAAGACTTCTCGGATATTCCGGCGGCTCAAAACTATGAAATCGTGGCTGATGCCGTGAGGATTATGAAACCCAAGCTCATGCAGCTCTAGGCAGCAAGCCGCTTGCTTAGTAGCCCTTCGGAAAGGACTACTAAACAAACGTTTGTTCATTCCTAGGAGCAATTTATGAACAAAATTTTTAAAACTGTCTGGAACAGAGTCCGACGGTGCTACGTGGCGGTTAATGAGGCTGTTTGCGGTGCATCTCAGGCAAGCGGCAGTTCCAGTGCCAAAAAAGGGGTTTTAATAACCGCTGTTGCTGTCATGCTGACATCCAGTGCGGCTGTTGCCGACACCAACATGCGTGGTTGGTCTTTTTATACGGGTCGCAACGATTGGTCAAACGACATCAACTCCAGAATCTATGGCAATGATTCGACTGATGTCACGATGACAGGCAATCGTACATACGATTTTCTCGCCATCGGGCGTCGATCCGGAGACCATATTTATCCCAGCGCAGTTGAACCCTACGAAGGGTCTTTGACGGGCGTTCGTCCTCTTCCGTTTTCCGGTCTGACAGCTGGATCGAACCTTACGATTGCCGCAAATTCAAGCGTCACAGTTAACAACAATATGTGGCTGTTTGGCACCTGGTTTGTTACTCGCGGAGCTGATGACATCGGCAACGGTCGAGATGACCTTGGTGGCTTCGGCCAAGACATCTACATGAAAGAAAATTCCCGCCTGACGGTGAAAGGAGTTCTGGACGTAGGTGTCATCAATGACCCGACCTATGACACGTATGGCGGACATCCTTCCTTGTACTGGGACTGGAACGAGATCCAGCTTTCGCCGGGAGCTGTCATTACCGCAGGAAACATTGACGGCGCCGCCAAATGGACTGTCAACAATGCGACCGTTATTTCCGGCGGCATCCTGGGAACCGGCTGGGAACAGCTTTGGAGTTCAGGACATACCTTGCAACGAGCTGAGTATGACACGGGATGGTGGACGATTACGGGCAATCAGGCCTATGTCCAAGCGCATACTCTTGATTCAAACTCGACAATTTTCTTGTCGAACGGCGCAACCTTGGCTGTTGACGTGGTTAACCTGACCAAGCAGACGGTTAACGGTACGAATTCGACATTCAAGACGTCGTTGGGTGCTGTCGGATCATTGACGACGACAACGAAGAAAGTCCCGTCTTTGACAATGGCCGGTACCGCCAGCAACTCGCTCAACGGAGCGTCGTTGGGAACGATGCAGGCATTCGGTGGCTTCAATCAGAATTTCACGAACAATGTGAAATTCTCGAACGGCACCTTCTATTTCACGGGTACGTATTCCGAATCGGTAGCTAATGCCGTGCAGGCGGCTGTTGATGCGGCTTTCGGAAGCTCCAACGATGCGAAATTCGACTCGGTTGTCGCAGATGTAGCCGAGTTGGGCAATGGTCTGACAACAGCTCAGGTGAATTCTGTTTTAGCTGAGAACGGTAATCCGGAACGCATTTTGCATACGACTGTCTGGGATCAGCAGAATCAGAACAACACGGTTACGACAGCTTCTTCCAATACAGCTATCGGCGTATCCATTGGTTTCAAGAGCCTTAAGAACGACGTCTCGACAACTGTCACGAATGGTAAGACTCTGGTGCTGTTAGGCGATGGTTCCTCGGCTGCTGTTGCCAACGGAGTGTTGATAGCCAACGACGAGGTGCTGCAGCTTGGTGTTAACGGCGCCACGAGCGGCGGTACCGTCAAAGACATTGATCTTGCAAACAACGGGACGGTCAACGTAGCTTCCGGTGCATTTACCTTCGGGTCAATTTCCGGCAAGGGCAACGTGAATGTTGCGCAAAGTGGTACAGCTAATCTGACCGACCACATGGTTGACGGAACGTTTGCAAATGCAGGAACGCTCAATATCACCGGTGACCTGAGTTTTGCGGATAACTCCACCCTTACAAGTGCCGGACTCATTAACACGAATCAGGACAACATCTTCCAGAACGTTACTCCCGCAGTTGTTGATCCTTTGAACGTCATCAACGTCGCGGCGCAAATTCCTGAAGAGATCCGAGTCATCGCCGACGAACTTTTCCAGAAATACGTCCCCGGCGAGGTGGCTGACGCCTTGGCTAATCACGCGTCGTTTACAGGCGGCAAGGTTGTCGTAACGGGTGTCAATCTCACCAACACGCAGGTTGCCGATCTTACCCAAGCATTCAAAGAGAAGCTTTTTTCGCCTGACTGCACCCTCGATTC